>JAJTDU010000033.1 GCA_021298725.1 Verrucomicrobiaceae bacterium
TGGCCTTCACGGCATTGAAATCGGGCAGATCCTTCGGAGTTGCGGTCTGCTCGGAGTATTGGATGATCCCATTCTTATCCACCACAAAAGCAGCGCGGGCAGAAGTGTCACCGATCCCTGCCAGACCTGGGAACAGCACATCATAGGCTTTGGTGGCCTCCTTGTTGAGGTCGCTGACCAGTGTGATGCCGATTTTTTCCTTTTGCGCCCAGGCTTCTTGCGCAAAGGGGCTGTCCACGCTGATGCCAATGACGTCGGCGTTCAGATCACTGTAGCTACTGAGACCTGCGGTGATGTCGCAAAGCTCCTGGGTGCAGACGCCGGTGAATGCGAGCGGGAAGAATAGGATGACCGTGTTCTTACCAGCCACAGGCAGAGTGACATCGGCTAGGCCGGAGGCGGATTTTGATTTGAGGGTGAAACTAGGACCTTGGGAGCCGATGGAGAGTGCCATAGAAGAAGTGTTTGTTAGTGGGTTGCGTTCAGACCGTGCGGCCTGAAGTGCTGGTATCAAGGCCAGACTGGCCTTCGGGTCAATCTATACTCACAGGCATCAAGTTCTGGAGATTTCTTCATGCAACGACTTGCACTACTCTGTGCATTCTTTCGCATTATCGAACTGCATTTGAGGCCCGACAGATTGAGGGCATTTGCCAAGCCTTCGATGATCCGTGCATCTCAGTGCGGACCGTGCAGGGGAGGGATGTTGCAGCAGTTGCATGCATTCCACTGGCCAGGATTGCGTTGTTCGTGTTCGGTGGCAAGGTGCCACAAATTTCATCGCTGGCCCAGTTTGGCGGCAGGGCGGTCATAGTTCGCGCTATGCAGCGAAACCCGCGGGCTTCCAAGGCTACGATCTGTACCACCTTCTCCTTCCTTAACATCAAGGGCTGCCTTGAAGCCAATGCTTCGTTTTTGCGGCGGCGCCCCAAGGCTTGATCTGCTGAAAAACTTGCTGGGTTTCGTCGCCTGATAAGCTTCGTCTCCTGGCATGATTCAGACTGGGTTTGTATGGTGTGGTGTAACGACTTCGACTTGGTCTGGCAATCGGTACTTCCCGCGCCTCAATCCTCAGGCATCGGGCGGCCTTTGGTTTCCGGCAGGAAGAACAGCGCAAAGAGGCCGAGCAGGAAGATGAGGCTCATCCAAGTGCCTGCATTGCGGAAGGCCTCTAGCTCGGCGGCTGCCTCGGCGACTTTGCGCGCGGCTTCCTCAGGGATGGCGGGGAGCGCAGCCTTGGCATCTTTGGCCAGGTTGGATGCCAGCACACCGAGTGTGATGGGGCCGCTGGCCGCGATGAAGCGACCGACGTTGTAGCAGAAGCTCGTGCCTGTGCTGCGCAGACGTGTGGGGAAAAGCTCCGGTAGGTAAATGGCAAAGCCGGCGAAGATCGAAAGCTGGCAGAAGCCCATCACAAAGCTCATCCAGATGTCCGTGGTGGTCTTGAAGCACTGGTAGAAAAAGATGGTGGAGCCCATCGCGGCGATGAAGGCCACGGCGAAAACCGGCTTCCGACCGAAGTGGGAAGCCGCCTTGCTGAAACAGAGCATGCCGAAGAATGCGCCCACGTTTTGCACGATGAGATTCGCGGCTGCCCACCACTGCTTGGCGGCCTGCACCTTGTCAGCAGGCACATTCTGCTCCGCCAGCGCGGCTGCGATAGCTGGCGCGGTGAGCTTGTTGCTGAAGAAGCCGATGCCCCACAGTCCAATCACGGCGGAGACGCAAAGTAGCATGCCAAACAGGGCCGGCCTGCGCCAGCGTGCCTCGCCAAACAAGCTGGAGTAAGATCCCATGGCCTTGCCGCCGACCTCGCGGCTCGCGGCCTTGGCGGCGATCCATTTTTCCGGCTCTTTCAGACGCAGCATGATGAAGATGCACAGGAAGGCGGGCACGGAGCCGATCCAGAATAGGTATTTCCATGACACGTTTGGATCGACGTCAGAAACCGCCATGGCGCAGAGGCCGGCGGTGACGTTTCCGACCGCAGAGAGCGCTTGAAGCATGCCCAGGCCCTTGGCGCGGGCAGTGTCAGGCAGAGAATCCGCCACCAGCGCCACGGCCAAGCCAAACACGCCGCCGACGCCCAGACCGGTGAGCGCACGATAAATCATGAACTGATCCACGTTCGTCGCGAAGGAGGACAGACCGGTAAAAACCGAATAAATGAGCACCGTCAGCGCCAGGGTCTTCGCGCGGCCGATACGGTCGCCGACGGCACCAAAAATAAGGCCGCCAGTGGCCCAGCCTGCCACGAAGACAGCCATCGCCATGCCGCTTAGCTTCGCCTGATCCCCCGTCGGATCGAGTGCCTTGAGCGCATTGTCACGCGCCAGGATGAAAAGCTGCTGGTCCAGGCAGTCGAAGCACCAAGCAGCAGAGGCGACAAAGAAAACAAACCAGTGGTACGGATTGAGTTGCTTGTGCCAAGGTAGGTCGGGATTGGGTGCGTTCGTGGTGCTCATGAGTGGATGTTGAATGACATGCCCGAGGATGACAATCACGAAATCACGCGAATCATGCCGCCACATGAACGCAGATTCTTGCAAGGTGATCGGCATCGGCGCGGAAACACGGGACGAGTTCTTCGTCGTGCCGGAATTTAGCGCGCAGGAGCGTGTGGCGGAGGCCTGCGCACATGCGGAAGACAAAGGTGGCCCGGTGGCGACAGCGCTGGCCGTTTTGAAAGCGCATGGACATGAATGCAGGCTCGTGGATGGAGAACCTGCTCACGCGGTGATTCTGGTGCGCCAGCATGACGGAGCACGACAGATCGTTTTCATGCCCTCATCGGCTCCAGAACCGCTGTTTGAGCCCAAACTGCTCGAAGGCGCTCGATTGCTTCATCTCAATGGCCGTCACGAAAACACCTGTCGCGATGCCGTGCGCCATGCGCAGGCCCGGAACATCGAGATTTCCTTCGATGGCGGTGCCGGACGCTTTCGCGAGTCCATTCGTGATTTGTTTGAGGCCAGCCATGTGCGCATCGTCTCGCGTGATTTCGCTAAAAACTGCTCCGGGAGCACGGATCTGACCGCCATGGCCGCCAAACTCCTCCAACGACCAGCCAAGCTACTCGTCATCACTGAAGGAACACGCGGCAGCCATGTGTGGATGCCAGACGGCACGCATTTTCATCAGCCAGCGTTCAAAGCGGAGCCGCTGATCGACACCACCGGCTGCGGCGATGTATTTCACGGGGCTTTTTTACACGGCTGGCTCTCCCAGTGGCCGCTGGAACGTTGCGCGTGTTACGCGAGTCGTTTGGCGGCCAAAAATGCTGAAGGACTTGGCGGGCGGCATGTCTTGAGCAAAGAACGCCCAACTTTGAACCTTGAACTTTGAACCCTGAACTCTAAACAGTCCCATGCGCCGGAACACTGCCCTTTTTCTACCGCTGATTCTTGCCTTCATGGTCGTGGCCTGCGCTACCTACGACAGCTCACGCATCTCCCGCTGGGAGTCGCGTTTCTACAACGGCCCGATGCAGGTGACGCCAGATCAGCTCCTGTCAGAGGCCAGAGTGAAGCTGGACCTCATCTCGCCAGGCACGGTGGGGCGGCGTTACTTCCGGCCCATGAGTCCGCGCTACATCACCATCCACAGCACGCAGAACTACACCGGAAATGCCTACAACCATGCACTGGCGCTGAAACGCGGTGCCCTGCGCGCCACGAAGCGCCCTGGCGGCAACCGCATCGGCTTTCTCACTTGGCATTTCACCGTGCAGGAAGACATCGCCATCCAGCACCTGCCTTGCCGTGAGCAGGGAGAGCACGCTGACTTTGACGGCCCCGGTAATAACTACAGCATCGGCATCGAAATGTGTGAGCACAGCGGCAACGACATCGGCCAGACGATCGACCGCACTGCGCGTCTCGCGGCGTATCTCATGCGCGCTTATAACATTCCTCTCAGCCACGTCATGGGGCATTACCACTGGCCGCGCAAAGGACTGAACCCGCCGAACAAGGACTGCCCGCACTTTCTGCTCGAACGTGGCCGCCCAGGGCCGACTTGGCGCTGGTTTCTAAACCGCGTGAACTACCATCACAGCCGACTGCTTCCAGGCCCGGCCACTCCCCTTGGTTGAACCATGAATGTTTTCTTGCTTCTTGGCCTTTGCACCGCTCAAGCCTGTGCACAGACCGCCTGGCCGGTGAAACCTGTGCCAAGCACGAGCGAGCGTGTGGCCATCCTGGATGAAAAGCGCCTCAATGAAAGCTCCGGACTCTGTCTCAGTGGTCGAGATCCTAAAATTTTTTGGACGCTCAACGACTCTGGCGGTGAACCTTGTGTCTTTGCGATTGATCGCGCTGGTAAAACCCGCGCCAAGGTGCGCGTGCGTGACGCGGCGAACTTCGATTGGGAAGACATCGCCCTTGGCAAGGACGAGAAAGGTGCGCCCGCTCTCTTCATCGCCGACATCGGTGACAATCTCCGCATCCGCTCCACGCTTCAAATCTATCAAATTTCCGAGCCTGAGGTCAGTGCACCCGGTAAGCCAGTCGAGGAAACCAGCAGCGCCTCCCCGAAAATTTGGCGCTTTTATTATCCTGATGGAAGGCACAACGCCGAAAGCCTGCTGGTGCATCCCCAGACCCGTCGGATGTACATTCTGACCAAGAGCGATGATGGCCCCAGCACGCTCTACGCCTTTCCAGAGACGCTGAAAGAAGATGCCAGCATGAAGCTGGAGAAAATCACCACTCTGATCTTTCCTGCCTTGATTCGCGCCGGCAAACGACCGCACGACAACTGCATGACGACCTCCGCAGGTTTTTCACCCGACGCCTCGCGCATGCTCGTCTCCACCTACAGCAGCTTGTATGAATGGATGCTGCCCCAGGAAAAGCCGCTGGCCGAAGCGCTCAACGCGCCGCCGGTGCGGCTCGCGCCATTGCTAGTCAGGCAGATGGAAGGTGCCTGCTATGACGCTGACAGCCAGACCCTCTGGTTCAGCAGCGAAGGTCTGCCCACACCTCTGTTTCGTGTGACGCGGTAAAGCTGCCAGTAAGCCACTTCCGACTGCATGCAGCGGGAAGAAAAAATGCAGAAGAAAGGCCGAAACCTTTCAGAGTTAAACCGTGCGGCGTTTGCGCTTGATGCCGAGGTGGGCGGTGGCGCGCTGGATGGCGGCCATGGCGGCAGCGACTTCTTCCTGGTGCTCTCCAGGCTTGAGTTCGCTGAGCGTCTTTTGAGCACGAGCAATGGCTCCTTCGGCGGCTTTTTCGTCGATCTTGTCGGCGTCGATGGCCACATCGGTGAGGATGCGGGTCATGGAGCCTGTGACCTCTACCAAACCTTCCCCGACGGCCATTTCGGTCGTCTTGCCACCTTTAAGGATGCGCAGCTCCCCTGGGAGCAGAGTGGTGACGAGATTGGAGTGGGCCGGTAGGACGCCCATTTCACCTTCGTAACCCGGAAGCACAACGGAATCGACCTCATCGGAGAAGATGCGGGCTTCGGGGGTGACGATTTCGAGTTTGAGGGGCATGGCAGATGTGAAATGACGAATGAGTAAATCCGAATGACGAAGTGTGTCCGAATGACCAAAGGCTAGTTAGCAGATTTCGTCATTCGTGCTTCGTCATTCGTGATTTTGGGCAGCGAAAGGTCTCAGGCTTTCTTAACGGAGTCGATGCCGCCCTTCATGTAGAAGTTGGCTTCGGGGACGTCGTCGTGCTTGCCGTCCAAGATTTCGGCGAAGCCTTTGATGGTGTCGCTCACCTTGACGTATTCGCCGGGGGTGCCGGTGAAGATTTCAGCGACGGTGAAGGGCTGGGAAAGGAAACGCTGGAGCTTACGGGCGCGGAAGACGGTGAGTTTGTCTTCTTCGCTGAGTTCGTCCATGCCGAGAATGGCGATGATGTCTTGCAGGTCTTTGTAGCGCTGAAGGACGCGCTGGACGCCACGGGCGACGCGGTAGTGCTCCTCACCGACGATGTCGGGGGCGAGAGCCTTCGACACGGAGGAAAGGGGATCGACGGCAGGGTAGATGCCCAGCTCGGCGAGGGAACGCTCAAGCACGACGGTGGAGTCAAGGTGGGCGAAGGTGTTGGCCGGGGCAGGGTCGGTCAAGTCATCGGCAGGCACGTAAACGGCCTGGAACGACGTGATAGAGCCGGTCTTGGTGGAAGTGATTCGCTCCTGCATCTGACCCATTTCAGCGGCGAGTGTGGGTTGGTAACCCACGGCGGATGGCGTGCGTCCAAGGAGAGCGGACACTTCGGAACCAGCCTGGGAGAAACGGAAGACGTTATCGACGAAGAAAAGCACGTCCTGGTTCTTCTCATCGCGGAAGTATTCGGCCATGGAGAGGGCGGAAAGGGCGACGCGGAGACGGGCACCTGGAGGCTCATTCATCTGGCCATAAACAAGGGCCACTTTGGAGCCGGAGGCGAGGATCGGGCGGCCCTGAGCGTCCTTCTTGGGATGACCTTTTTCGTCTTTCTCGGTGGCGATAACGCCGGACTCGATCATTTCCCAGTAAAGGTCATTGCCTTCACGAGTACGCTCACCCACACCGGCGAATACGGAGAAACCACCGTGGCCTTTAGCGATGTTGTTGATGAGTTCCATGATGACGACGGTCTTGCCGACGCCTGCACCACCGAAGGCACCGACTTTACCACCCTTGGTGAAGGGGCAGATGAGGTCGATTACTTTGATGCCGGTCTCAAGGATCTGCGCGGAAGGGTTCTGGTCGGTGAGGGCGGGGGCTTTGCGATGAATGCCGTAGCGCTTCTCGGTCTTCGGGGAAGGTTGGTCATCCACGGCGTCGCCGGTGACGTTGAAGATGCGGCCGAGGACTTCTTCGCCGACGGGAACGGTGATCGGCCCGCCAGTGTCGGTGACGTCCATGCCGCGCTTGAGACCGTCGGTGGAGATCATGGAGATGGAGCGGACCCAGCCGTCGCCGAGATGGCTCTGCACTTCGCAGATCAGGCGCACAGGCTTGCCGCCTTGCTCAAAGTTGATCTCCAACGCGTTGTAGATGGCGGGGAGAGTGCCAGTGGCGGAGAAATCCACGTCCACCACGGGACCGATGACTTGAACGATTTTGCCGATGTTGCTCATAAGACTTGGGAGATTGGGAAGGGGAGATGGCAGATGGGGTTATTCGAGGGCCATCTTGGCGGTGGTGATTTCGAGGAGTTCGTTGGTGATCGCGGCCTGGCGGAGTTTGTTGTACTCGAGGCTGAGGTCCTTGATCATCTGCTTGGCGTTGTCGGTGGCGTTCTTCATGGCGACCATCCGGCTGGAATGCTCGGAGGCACGGGATTCGAGCACCATCTGATACACGGTGTCGTTCACATACTGCGGTAGCACGGTCTCAAAGACGACGGCAGCGCTTGGCTCGAAGGTGTACTCGTTGGAGGCCGTGGCGGAGGGAGTTTCGACGGCGTGGCCGAAGTCACGCTTGCCACCAAGGGTCACCGGGTTGACGGGCAGGAGCTGCTCGACGGTCGGGACGATGGTGACGGTGTTGATGAAGTTGTTGAAGACGACGAGCACCTTCTTGTATTCGCCAGTGCGGAACTTGTCCTGCACGAAGCGGCCCACAGCGCGGACTTCGGCAAACTTGGCGGGATCTTTGATCGGGAAGTCGGCGAGGAGGTTGCGGCGCAGGCGGTTGATGGCTTGGACGGCTTTCTTGCCGATGGTGACGTAATCGACGTGACCTTCGATCTGCGTGGTCAGCAGTTTCTTGAACAGGTTGGTGTTCAATGCGCCGCAGAGGCCTTTGTCGCTGGCGATGAGGAGGACGAGCGTCTTCTCGCCTTTGCCTCCGGTGAAGAAGGGATGGATGCCTTCCTCGGCCTGCTCCTTGAGATTCACGAGAACCTTGTTGAGCATCTCCGCATAGGCGCGGCCGTTGCTGGCTTGGTCCTGCGCTTTTTTCATCTTCGCAGCCGCGACGAGCTGCATGGCCTTGGTGATCTGGGCCGTGTTTTTGACCGATTTGATTCGGCGTCGGATGTCGCGGGTGGAGGGCATGTGAGCGGAGAGCTAAGAGCGTGGGGCGGAGAGCCGGAAAACTTACTTCCAGGAGGCTTTGAAGTCGTCGAGGGCGGTTTTGAGGCCGGCTTCGACATTGTCGAGGGTCTTCTCATTGGCGAGCTGCGCCATGAGGTCACCTTTGCGGGTGGAGAGGTAGTCTTCGAGCTTGGCTTGGAATTCCTTCACGCGATCAACGGAGACGGAATCGAAGTAGCCTTTCTGCATCGCGTAGAGGCTGCTGACCATGATCGGCAGGCTCTTTGGCTGATACTGTTGCTGCTTGAAGAGTTCCACAATGCGAGCACCGCGGTCGAGCTTGGCTTTCGTGCCTGCGTCGAGGTCGGAACCGAACTGAGCGAAGGCTGCGAGTTCGCGGAACTGGGCGAGGTCGAGCTTCGTGGTGCCGGAGACCTTCTTGATGGCTTTCGTCTGTGCGGCAGAACCCACGCGGGAGACCGAAAGACCGACGGAGATGGCGGGACGGATGCCTTGATAGAACAAGTCGGTTTCGAGGAAGATCTGACCGTCGGTGATGGAGATCACGTTCGTCGGGATGTAAGCGGAAACGTCACCCGCCTGCGTCTCAATGATTGGCAGGGCGGTCATGGAACCACCGCCATAGTTCTCACCGACGCGGCAGGAACGCTCAAGCAGACGGGAGTGGAGATAGAACACGTCACCCGGATAAGCTTCACGACCGGAAGGACGCTTCAAGATGAGGGAAACCTGACGATAGGCGACAGCTTGCTTGGAAAGGTCATCAAAGACGATCAGCACGTCCTGTCCCTGGTCCATGAACCACTCGCCAACGGCGCAACCGGTGTAGGGAGCGAGGTATTGATTCACTGCCGAGTCAGAAGCGGATGCGCTGACGATGGTGGTGTATTCCATGGCGCCAGCGTCTTCGAGCGTCTTGACGACACGGGCGATGTTGGACTGCTTCTGGCCGATGGCGACGTAGATGCAATAGAGAGGCTTGTGACCGGCGAGCTTGCCCTGTTCGGCTGCTTTGTTCTGCTGAGCCTGGGAAATGATGGTGTCCACCGCGATGGTGGTCTTGCCGGTGGAACGGTCACCGATGATCAATTCACGCTGACCGCGGCCAATCGGGATCATGGCGTCGATGCTCATGATGCCGGTCTGCACGGGAACAGACACGGATTTACGGGCGATGATGCCAGGGGCGAGCTTTTCGACCGGATACTGGGCGTCACCTTTGATGTCGCCTTTGCCGTCAATGGCCTGACCGAGGGCGTTGACGACGCGGCCGAGGAGGCTCTTGCCAACTGGCACAGAGAGGAGGCGGCCGGTCGTTTTGACTTCATCACCTGCTTTGATGCCTTCGCCGGAGCCGAGAAGCACGCAGCCGACTTCGGTTTCTTCAAGGTTGAGCGCGAGTCCAAACACACCGCCGGGAAACTCGATCATTTCGTTGAGCATGACATCGCTCAAGCCTTCAATCTTGGCGGCGCCATCACCGATTTCACGGACGATGCCCACATTGGACTTCGTGACGGCGGTCTTGAGGCCGGCGATTTGGGATTCGATCTCCTGGAGGATGTTGCTCATGGTATTGCGGGTTTAAAAAAGCTAAGGCTGAGGGCGAAGGGCAGAGAATTTAGGAAAGGGCGGTCTTGAGAGCTTCGAGGCGGGCTTTGACGCTGCCGTCCCACACATCGGAACCCACTTTCACGCGGATGCCGCCGAGCAGCTCGGGATTGGTGTGGAAGACGAGGTTCAGCGTGCGTCCATACTTTTTGGACAGGCTGGCTTGCAGCTCGGCCTAGGTCGCGGGTGTCAAAGCGCTGGCGCTTTCGACAATGGCGCGCTGGCGGTCCACTTCGTTCGCCACGAGTCGGGAGAATCCATCCAGGATGCCGATGAAACCGCGTGGTTTGCTTTTGGCCACGCTGCTGACCACGATACGCACGCGCGACTCGTCGAGCTTTCCATCGGCCATGCAGGCGCGGAAAAGCTGGCGGGAGGTGCGGCGGGCTTCCTTGGTGATCTTCATGATGGCGAAGCGTGAGGAGGGAAATTAAGCGGAAACCTGGGTGGCGGTTTCTTGATTGATGCGGGTCTGGTCGTCGGTGTTGAGCACCTTGCCGGTCACACGGCTGGTGGCATCGGAGACCATGCGGCCAAACTCACGCTTGAGCTGGGACATGAGCTGCTCTTTTTCGAGTTCAGCGGCCTCACGAGCCTTGGCGATGATGGTGTTGGCGCTGGCAACGGCGTCCTGCTGGCGGCGCTCTTGAAGAGCCTTGGCGGCGTCGTCGGCTTCCTTCACGAGGCGGGCTGCGTCAGCCTCCGCCTTGTCGATGATGGCCTGGGAGCTTTTCGCGGCCTCAGCGGCGTCGCGGGAGATTTTTTCGAGCTTCGCCTCGCCATCGGCGATTCGCTGGCGGCGCTGCTCCAGCATCGCGAGGATGGGGCCGAAGGCGTATTTCTTGAGAATGGTGAAAACGACCCAGAAAATGATGACCTGGGCGATCAACTTGCCCCACGCGAGACCAAACTTCTCGACAATGGCGTCAACCTTGCCTGCGGCGATGATGATAGGCGTGGCAGAAATCATAAGCGGAATGAGGATGGTCTAAAAAAGGAAGCGGGGAAGTTGAGAAGAGAGAAAGAGCGGCGGGCCGCAGGGCGACCCGCCGCAGAGAGGTCAAATTAGAAGCCACCGAGGTAGGCGATGATGCCCAGACCTTCAGCGAGCGCCATGGCGATAATGCCAAGGGTCAGGATGTTGCCGAAAGCGCCAGGATTGCGGCCCACGGCTTCCACAGCCTTGGAGCCGACCATGCCCACGCCGATCGCAGCGCCAGCACCGCCGATTGCCATGGTGAGGTTGCCGGTGATGCCACCAGCGGCTGCAGCGGAAGCGCCTTCAGCGGCCATAGAGATAAGTTCAAGTGTCATAGTATTGGTCGTGTTTGTTTTGTTGTGTCACCAGCGTCCACGCGTTGCGCATGGTCCCGCTGGTAAATTCAGATCCTAGTGGTGCTCCTCCTCATGACCGTGATCGTCATGTGTGGTGGAGAGCTGGATGTAAACCGAGCAGAGCAGGGTGAAAACGATGGCCTGCAGCAGTCCGACCAGCAGTTCCATGAAGTAGAAAGGCAGCGGCAGGGCGATGCTGCCGAGGAAGCTGCCCACTGGGCCGGTGTTGGCCATCAGGTCGCTCATGGTGTGCAGCACGTTTTCACCGGCGAAGATGTTGCCGAAGAGACGAATGGAGAGCGTCACCGGGCGGATAATGATAGACACGATTTCAATGGCACCCACGAACAGGAACACCAGGCCCACCGCGATGCCCATGATGCCTTTCAGGCCGCCTTTGGGACCAAAGGTGTGAACAATGAAGCCCCAGACGCCGACTTCCTTGATGGTGAGGTACAGCCAGACGAGGAAAGCGGAGACGGAAAGGCCGATGGTGGCGTTCAGGTCGGCTGTCGGCGGGCGCAGCAGTGGATCATGCGCGGCTTTGACGGAAAGGAAGCCGGTGGACTCTCCCCAGCCGATGGTGCCGACGCCTGGCAGCAGGCCGAACCAGTTGGAGACCAGGATGTAGATGAAGATCGTGCCGAGCAGCGGAAAGGCCAGCTTGGCCTGTTTCGGTCCCACGATGCCTTCCACCTGGCCGTAAAGGAATTCGACGATGAACTCGAAAAAGTTCTGCGCCTTGTGCGGCACGAGGGTCATGTTTTTCGTGGCCTTGCGGGCGAACCAAAGAACGAGTGTGAGAACCACGAGCGCGACGAGCACTGAATTGGTGAAAAAACCAAGCACGCTGTCCTTCTCGAACAACTCCGACGCGTAGCTATGCACGTTGGCCAGCACGGGCGAGAAAGAGTGTGATTGAAGTGTGAAAATCGACATGTGGATCGGCTCCGTCGGGGAGGGAATGGCTAGCCCCAGTTGGGTATGGTGGTCAGCTTTTCTAGCAACACGAGAGGAGAGGAGCAAGCCCTATTTGTGAAAAATTTCACAAAGTCCCCGGCTGCCTGATTTTCCTGGCTTTGAACGCCGTTTGAGTCACCTGACGCGGCGGCTTTGCATACGAGTGCAGGATCAAAGGTTCAGTGCTTGATGCCGCACGACACCCCAACTCGACATTCATGCCTCCCCGTGCGAGCCTCTTAACAATGCTGTTTCATTCACGTCTCATTTTCCTGGCTATGGCTGTGGCGCTTGCCTCCAATACAGCCGCAGCGCCGAAAACCCGCTCCGCCTACGGCAAGCCGAACGTGCTCTTCATCATCGCCGACGATTTGCGTGACTACACCGGTTGGCTGGGCGGGCATCCGCAGTCCGTGACACCGAACATGGACCGCCTGGCAAAGCTGGGCATGCGTTTTACCAACGCACATTGCAACTACGCGCTCTGCAATCCCTCACGCACCAGTTTGATGACGGGCATGCTGCCTTCGTCGAGTGGGGTGTTTGGCAATGAGCAGGACTGGCGGCGCAGCGTGCAGATCACGGGCAAGCCGACTCTGCCGGAGTACTTTAAACAGCAGGGTTTCCTCACAGCGGCGGCTGGCAAGATCTTCCATGCGAACCACGGCGGGCCAGAAGGCCGACTCACCGGCTGGCATGGCGGGCGTCGTGGCTTTGAGCAGGACGCCGCCTGGGATCAGCGCTTTCCAAGCGCAGGCGTGCAGATTCCCGATCTGCCGGTTCACACCGGGCAGAATTTCAATGGCCTCAACATCTGGCATTGGGACTGGGGCGGCATTCCAGTCGAGGATGAGGAGACCGATGATGGTCAAGTCGTGGCCTTCGCCGCCGATTTCCTCGGCAAGAAGCAGAAGAAGCCTTTCTTCTTCGCCCTCGGCCTCTATCGGCCGCATTCCCCCTGGTATGTGCCGCAGAAATACTTCGATGCGCTGCCGCTGGACTCGATCAAGCTGCCGGAGGTCAAGGCGGACGATCTTGATGATCTGCCCGCCACCGCGAAGCCTGGCAAAGGGGGGCATCATGCCGAGATCGTCGAAAAGAACCTCTGGAAAGAGGCCGTGCGCGCCTACCTTGCCAATGTGGCGTTTTGCGATGCGATGCTCGGGCGCGTCCTCGAAGCGGTGGAAAAAGGCCCGAACGCGAAGAACACCATCATTGTCTTCACCTCCGATCACGGCTGGTATTTCGGCGAAAAACAGATGTGGCACAAAGGCAAGCTGTGGGAGCCCACGACACGTGTGCCGCTCACGATTTACGCGCCTGAATTGACAAAACCTGACTCCAAATCATCGCAGCCGGTCGCGCTGATTGATCTGTATCCCACGCTCTGTGATCTCGTGAAGATGGCGAAGCCAGAGCACCTCGACGGCAGCAGCTTGAAGCCGCTGCTGAGGGATCCGACGGCGAAACGTGACAAACCTGCCATCACCTGCATGGGCGGGGGTAAAAACGCCGGTTATGCCGCGCGTGACGAGCGCTGGCGCTACATCCGCTACTCGGATGGCAGCGAGGAACTCTACGATCATCCAAACGATCCCCACGAATGGACGAATCTCGCCATGAAGGCTGAACACGCGGCTGAAAAGACCCGTCTAGCCGCCTTTTTCCCGCAGGAATTCAAAAGCGCCGTGCGTCCGGCTTCTGAGGTCGTGGTAGCCGCAAGCCCTGCCGGTTCCGCCGACTTGGTGTTGAAGATCGGCGATGAAATCAGCGCTGCCGAAGCGCCCAAGTTGCAGGGCAGGGGAGTGTTCATCAATGCTGCCTTTGAATTTGATCCCGCCATTGACCAGGACAGCACGCTCCTCACTCATGGCGACGTGCAATCCGGCTACGCGCTGCATTTCGTCGCCTCCGAACCGACTCTCACCGTCTTTGCCAAGGGCAAGGCGACGACGATTTCATGCGCACCCTGCGAAAAAGGCCGCATCAACATCCGCGCGATGATTGACCACGCCGGAGCCATTTCCATCGCCGTTCCGGGGCACAGCGAATTCATCGGTGTGGCTCCGTTTGACCAAGGATTTCCACAAGAACCCAAATCAGGCATCGCGGCCGGGCAAAGTTTCGGCATTTTGAAAGCGGCCCAATATCCTAACAGCACGCCGTTTGACGGCATCGTCCATCGCTTGAACCTTACCATCCTGCCCCCCGTGGCAGCCACCGCCCCCTCCCACTGACATGCGCGCCCGCATCATCAAAGACTTTCGCTTCGAAGCCGCCCAGACCCTGCCAAACCTGCCCAGTGACCACAAATGCACCAAAATGCACGGTCATTCCTTCAAACTGGAGATTGCCATTGAGGGTGAGGTCGATCCGCACATCGGCTGGGTCTATGACCACGCTGAAATCTCCAAGGCCATGAAGCCCATTCTGGACCGCTTCGATCATTCCTACCTCAATGAGATCGAAGGTCTCGAAAACCCCACCATTGAGAACATGGCCGCCTGGTTATGGAAAAAGCTCGCCCCACAGCTTCCAGGTCTCTGTGAGATCGTGATTCACGAAACTCCCACCGCCCGCTGCGTGTTTCGTGGGGAGTTTTGAGCCGTCAGGCCTCGAAATACCGCGTGCAGACGTCCCTTAGCCCCATGCGTGTGGTGCAGCGTCGCATCTCATTGAGGAAGCCTGCCGTGTCGCTCATGTCCGGTCCGAAGAAGTTCAGATGCTTCTTCAGTCGGTTCACTTGGTCGATCTCGCGGGTATTGGGGAGCGTGACGGTGTCATACAGTTCCTCGACGTAGGCCAGTTTGTCTGTCTTGCTGGGCTGGAAGACGGGCTGACCTTTAAAGTGCTGGCGGATTTGATCGAAGAGCCAGGGATTGCGGATGGCTCCTCGTCCGAGCATGTGACCGCGCACGCCGGTCTGCCGGGTGACGGCCTCCGCGTCGAGAGGGGTGCCGATGTTGCCGTTGGCGAGCACCGGGCAGGGGAGATTCGCGGTGGCGGAGCCGATCAGGTCGTAGCGCACGCCATCCCGGTACATTTGGGTCACGGTGCGTCCGTGGATGGTGACGAGGTCCACGCCGTGCTTCGCGAACAGCGGCACCAGCGCATCAATGGTCTCGGTGTCATCGAAGCCGAGGCGGGTTTTCACCGTGAACTTCACCGTAACGGCTTCGCGCAATGCGCCGAGGATGCCATCGATGCGCGGCACGTCCCGCAGCAGGCCGCCACCAGCACATTTTTTGTAAACAATCGGGGCTGGGCAGCCGAGATTGAGATCCACCGCGGCGATCTCATGCTGCTGCAGCTCTTTGGCGCTGCGCACGAGGGAAGGGATGTCATTCCCGATCATCTGCGCCACGACCGGTCGGCCGGTGGGATTTTGCGTGATGGAGGCGAGGATCGGCTTATCGAGATGCGAGTCTGGGTGCACCCGGAAATACTCGGTGTAGTACACGTCCGCACCGCCATAGCGCGTCATGAGCCGCCAAAAGGCCAGATCCGTGACATCCTGCATCGGGGCCAGTGCCAGCAGCGGTTCAGGCCGGGCAAGCAGGGCATCCAGATGTTCGGTGGGAGTCACAGCAGTCCCATACCCATGATTCCAAAATCTAACAGGAGAAAACAGTGAGGTGGCCGCAGTTGTGATTGAGCAGGCTCAAAAGCCGCTCTCTACACATCACACACCATCGCCGCATGACGCAGGGCGAGAATGGGATCATCCCAGGTGGGGATGAATTCGTGAGCGACGAAGTCGTGGTAGCCGATTTCCAGCAGGGCCTGCATGGTGGCGGGGTAGTTGATCTCCTGGAGCTCGTCGAGCTCGCAGCGGCCGGGATTCCCGGCGGTGTGGATGTGGCCGATGGAATCCTTGTGCTGGCGCAGGCGGCGGATGATGT
>JAJTDU010000240.1 GCA_021298725.1 Verrucomicrobiaceae bacterium
TCACTGAAGCGCTTTGAGCCGCTTTTTCCCGTTTCCTCGCGTCTCTTTGCAGCTATTCAAAGCGCAACCATGACCCACGCCGAAGCCGCTGCCCGCGCCGCCTTTCTCAGTGCCGAACTGCACCGCCACAACCGCCTCTACTACATTGAGGCGCGTTCCGAAATCAGCGACCAGCAGTTTGATGCGCTGCTGCGTGAATTGCAGGACATCGAGGCGAAGTTTCCCGACCTGCTGACACCCGATTCCCCCACCCAGCGCGTCGGCGGCGCTCCGCTGGAAGGCTTCACGCAGATCACGCACAGCGTGCGCATGATGAGCCTCGATAACACCTACTCCGAGGAAGAACTCGCCGCCTTCTTCGCCCGCTTACAGAAAGGTTTGGGCCGCGAGAAGATCGACTGCGTCATTGAGCCGAAGGTCGATGGCGTGGCGATCACGATCCGCTACGAAAACGGTGTTTTGAAACACGGTGCGACGCGTGGCGACGGCCAAACCGGCGACGACGTCACCAACAACCTCAAAACCATCAAGCGGCTGCCGCTGCGACTGCCCAAAGATGGTCCGCAGACTTTTGAAGTGCGTGGCGAGGTCTTCATGCCGAAGGCAGGCTTCGCGAAATTGAACGAGGAACGCGATGAGGCCGGTGAGCCGCGTTTCGCCAACCCACGCAACTCCACCGCAGGCACATTGAAGCTGCTTGATCCCAAAACCGTCGCCAAACGCCCGCTCGACATCGTCTTCTACGGCCTCGTCGAAGCCAGTGACGTGCAATCGCAGACCGAAGTGTATGCGCTGCTCGATGCCGCCGGATTGCGCAAAGCCGATCTCATCTGGCAGGCCGATAGCGCCGAAGGTTTACTCTCAGCGATTCGCGAACTCGATGAGAAACGCAAATCCCTGCCCTACGAGACCGATGGAGCCGTCATCAAGGTGAACAGCTTCGCCGACCAACGTGAACTCGGTGCCACGAGCAAAGCACCGCGCTGGGCCATCGCCTACAAATACCAACCTGAGCAGGCGGAGACGAAACTCCTCGCCATCGACATCCAAGTCGGCCGCACCGGCGCTTTGACGCCCGTGGCGCGTCTGGAACCTGTTTTGATCAGCGGCAGCACCGTCAGTAACGCCACGCTGCACAACTACGAGGAGATCGAACGCAAAGACATCCGCGTCGGTGACATCGTGGTGATCGAAAAAGCCGGTGAGATCATCCCCGCCGTCGTCACCGTGAAGAAAGAGCATCGCAGTGGTGATGAAGCCGTCGTGACTGCCCCCACGCACTGCCCCGTCTGCGGCACCGGCGTGCATCGCGATGAAGAGCAAGTCGTCATCCGCTGCCCGAATCCGCATTGCCCGGAAGTCGTGAAGCGCCGCATCGAGCACTTCGTCAGCCGCGCCGCCATGGACATCAGCGGCCTGGGCGAATCCGTCATCGCCCAACTCGTCGAAATCAAACTCGTGCGCGATGTGGCCGATCTTTACGCGCTCAACGAGTTGCTGCTGGCCCGTCTCGAACGCGTCGGCACCAAGAGCATCGACAACTACCTCAAAGCCATCGAAACCAGCAAGCAGCAGGACCCCTGGCGGCTCGTTTTCGGCCTCGGCATCCTCCACGTCGGCGCGGGTGGTGCCCGCAAGCTGCTCGAACACTTCGGCAGCATTGATGCCATCGCCGCCGCCAGCATCGAAGACCTCACGCAATGCCCCGACATCGGCGCCATCGTCGCCCCGAGCATCCACGTCTGGTTCCGCGAGGAGCACAACGTCGCCCTGCTGGACCGCCTGCGCTCAGCGGGCCTCAATTTCGCGCAACGAACCGTCACCGCCGCCTCCGACAAGCTCAACGGCACCACCTGGGTCATCACCGGCACCTTGAGCGAAGACCGCGAAACCATTGCCGACACCATCCGCGCCAACGGCGGCAAAGTCAGCGGCAGCGTCAGCGGCAAAACGACTTATCTGCTCGCGGGTGAAGACGCCGGTAGCAAACTCGACAAGGCGACGAAGCTCGGTGTGAAAATCGTCACCGAGGCGGAGTTTCGGGCGATGCTTTGACCCAAGCCCGGCTTTGCATTTTCCCTTCAAGCCGATACCAACCAGCCATGACTGCCACTTTGGATCAACTGGACAGCACAGTTCGTTCATTGACCGCTCCTGACATGGGATTGCTGGTTTCGCGACTGCTGGGCGATCTTTCTCAAGGTCTGCCGGATGCGTCGGATGCGGAGTTTGATGCCATGGCAGATGAGCGTGAGGCCGAGATGGATCGTGATCCCTCGGCAACCATCTCGCATGACGAGATGCTTCGTTTCATCACAGAAGCTGCGCCTCAGCCTCCGCTTTGAACTCCTCCAGCAGCGCCTTGAGCTGCTGGGGCGTGTGGCTGGCTTTGACGGCGGCGATGGCTTCGTTGGCGAGTTCGTCGCAGCGTTCGTTGTCCTTGTGACCGGCGTGGCCTTTGACCCAGTGCCAGTGGATTTTGTGCTGGGCGGTGACGGCGTCGAGTTCGCGCCAGAGGTCGGCGTTTTTGACCGGCTGCTTCGCGCTGGTGCGCCAGCCGTTGCGTTTCCAACCGGCGATCCACTGGCTGATGCCTTGGCGGACGTATTGCGAATCGGTGTGGAAGTCGATCTCGCAGGGCTCTTTCAAAATGCGCAGGGCTTCAATGGCGGCCTGCAACTCCATGCGGTTGTTCGTGGTGGCGGGAACGCCGCCCTTGAGTTCGCGCACATGCTTACCGTAGGCCAGCACGACGGCCCAGCCACCGGGGCCGGGGTTGCCATGGCAGCCGCCGTCGGAATGGATGACGACTTTCTTCACGCCGGAGTCTGAGGGGATTCCGACGCCCAGGCACGCATGCGGCGGTCGATGAAGAAGGGCACCAAGGGCAACAGCGAGGCGATGAACACGAGCACCGCACGGCTGAAGGGCCAGTTTGTGGTCATAAGCACACGCAGCAGCGCAAAACCAAACACGACAAACAGCCCGCCATGCACCGCACCGACGATTTTGACCGCCAGCGGCATTCCGAGCGCATATTTGAGCGGCATGGCGATGAACAACAGCGCCAAATACGAAATGGCTTCGAGCAGGGCGACGGAGCGCAGGAAGGAGACAGGATTTTTCATCGAGAAAGTGTGCCTTAGCACTAGTTGGAGAGACGGCGAAAGCGATTTTCGAAGAGGGGGATCATCTTGATCCCCCAAATTCGGCTGAGGGATCAGGATGATCCCTCTCCTGGTGCCCATTGGCGGGAGAGGGCGTCTTCGTAGTGAGTGTATTCGTCTGGTTGCAGCCGGGCTTTGAGGGGATTGCGGCGAATGTAGCGCACGCAGCGGACGAAGTGGTCCGCATCGCGCACGAGACGGTCGAAGTAGTCTTCCTGCCAGAAGGAGCCTTGAAGGCCTAGATACTCGTTCAAGCGGTTGGCGGTGTAGCTTTTCCAACTCGACAGGATTTTGCGGAGCAGTTCACCCTCATCCAGAGACGTGAGGACATGGACGTGATTCGGCATGAGAACCCAGGCGTAAAGGTGGTAGCGCTTGTCATCAAAGAATCGTAGCGCGTCTGCCACGATCTCGCGGCAATCGGGCCGACGCAGAACGCAGGAGCCGTGTCCGGAATCAAGCCAACGCTCGATGCGAGCGGTGAAGCGCTGCTGATACTCCTCGGTTTCTTCGAGCGAGTGCGGTTTGGGATGCGCGGCGAGCCATTGATCACGCTCATCGGTCCATTCGCGACGCAAATCAGCGGGGATGGAGTCGGCCATGCGGAACGTGATGAAATAACACCTGCCGGGCTGCTCCCAATGCGGGAGGTGGTTCGCCGATTTCTCCATGTCGGCCAGACGATTCAAGAACAGGGGTGTGTTCATGCGGAATGTACGGCAGGAAGGGGATCATCTTGATCCCCATTAATGGGCAGTGGGATCAAGATAATCCCTCTGCTTGTGGGCAAAAAGAAGGGGACCAGGATGGTCCCCCTCCTTGGATTGGGTGACTTACTTCACGCCGGAAGCCTTCAGGTCGTTGTATTTCGCGAAGCCTTGCTCGGCGGTGAGTCCGCCGTGGACCACGCCTTGCACCGCTTGCATCATGGCAACCGGTGCATCGCTCTGGAAGATGTTGCGGCCCATATCGACACCGCTCGCGCCTTGTGCGATGGCGTTGGCACACATCTGGAGGGCGTCGAGTTCTGGCAGCTTCTTGCCACCGGCGATCACGATCGGCACCGGGCAGCAGCTCGTCACCGTGTCGAATTCGGTATCGGTGTAGTAGCACTTCACCACGTTCGCGCCGAGTTCAGCCATGATGCGTGTCGCAAGACGGAAATACTGCGGCGTGCGGGCCATCGCACGACCCACGGCGGTCACGCCCATGACGGCGATGCCATAACGGCTGGCCGCATC
>JAJTDU010000241.1 GCA_021298725.1 Verrucomicrobiaceae bacterium
CTGTGGTGCGGATGGGCTTGAACTCACCGCGATACTCCAGCGGCGCATCCGGCTTCATGTCCCACATGTCGATGTGCGACGCACCACCGCACAGAAAGAACAGCACCGTCGATTTCGCGGGCTTCGCAAGCGTCGGCGACGCGACCGCCGGTCCAGTCGAGGCACGCACGCCGCCTTTGAAGCCGAGAGACGCCAAACCCATCGTCGAAGCCGTGAGAAAGGCCCGGCGGTCCATGGCGGGACGAAACAGTGGAGAACTCATGATGCCTGCCTTCTACGCTCGTCAAACGTCCGACTTGCCGTTGCACGGCATTTTGGCCTGTGTTCTCATCCGCCGTGGAATTTCACCAGCTTCGTTACTTCATCGCCGCCGCCGAGGATTTGAGTATTTCGGCGGCCGCCAAGCGCCTGCACGTCACGCAGCCGGCCTTGAGCCGTCAGATCGCCGTGCTGGAGGCGGAGCTGGGTGTGCCGTTGTTTGATCGCATCCGCAAACGCATTCATCTCACCGACGCGGGCCGCTTTTTTCTGCCGAAGGCGCGTCAGATCGTCTGCGATGCTGAAACAAGCATACAGCAGTTGCGCGAGCAGTTTGGCAAAGCACGGCGCACGCTCCGCCTCGGCTTCCTCACGCCAGTGCTCGATGATCTCGTCGCGCCAGCGGTGCGCGAGTTTCGTCAGCGGCATCCAAACGCGCAGGTGAGCCTGTTTGAGCTGCCACCGCGTGCGCAGCTCGACCGCCTGCGCAATCACGAACTCGACGCCGCCATCCTCGGCAACCTCGACGAACGGGACCGCGCCCAATTCGACATCCGCACGCTTTCAAGGCACAGAATGGCCGCCGTGCTGCCCGAGGATCATGCTTTGGCGAAGAAAAAATCGATCAAGCTGGCCGCGCTGAAGCACGAGCGCTGGGTTTCGCTCTCCGACGCCTTCTTTCCCGGTCGCCGTGAGTTTCTGCGCGGCATGTGCCAGGCCGCCGGGTTCGATCCGCGCATCGTCAGCAAGGTCGATTCACTGTCCATGATGCTGGGTGCTGTGACCTCGGGCGAAGGCGTCGCCGTGATGCCCGCACACGCCAGCAAACTGCCGCATTCCGGCTGCGTCATCATCCCACTCGCCGCACCTACTCCCACGGCGGAACTGCTGCTTGTGCTGCCAAAACAAGAACCCAGCCGCGAACTCAAAACGCTGACGACTTTGATCGCCGAACTGGCCACGCAACTCACGCAGGGACAGCCTTGAGGATTATTCACTCCACCATGCTGAGGAAGATGTCCTCCAGCCGTTGACCGCGCTGCTCGTGCTCGCGGCGCAGTTCTTCGAGCGTGCCGAGGGCGATGAGTTTGCCGTGATGGATGATGCCGATGCGGTCGGCCAGTTCTTCGGCGATGTTGAGCAGGTGCGTGCTCATGAGCACGGTGGTGCCGCGCTGGCTGCGCTCCTTGATCTCGCGCTTCACGGTGCGGGCGTGGATGGGGTCCAGGCCGACCATCGGCTCGTCGATGACGAAGACCTTCGGATCATGCAGCAACGCACTCGCGATGGCGAGGCGCTGACGCGTGCCATGGCTGAGATTCTCGATGCGCTACCGCGTGTGCTCATGCAGGGCAAACTTGGTGAACAGCGCGTTCGTCTGCGCGGCGGCTTGATCGCGGTCCATCTCAAACAATTCGGCGATGAACTCCATGAACTCGACGGGCATGAGCTTTTCATAAAACACGGCCACGTCCGGCACATAACCGAGCAGCGCCTTCGCCAGCAGCGGCTCTTGCTGGATGTCGTGGCCGCAGAGGCGCACACGACCGGCATCAGGCTTCATCAGGCCTGTGAGCAGCTTCATGGCGGTGGTTTTGCCCGCGCCATTCGGTCCGAGGAAGGCAAACAGCTCGCCGGGCCGAATGGTGAGGTTCAGACCATCGAGCGCCCGGAGGTCGCCGTAGTTCATGGTGAGGTTTTCGATCTCGATCATGCGTGAAACAGGTTCAAATCAGCGGGCACCCTCCTGCAGGCCGTGAATGGTCGGCTCCAGCAAGGCGTAGCCGTCAGGAAGGTCGATGCGGGCCAGCTCCCCGGCCTCGGTGAAGATCATTTGGATCTCATGCGGGCCGAACAGCGGCAGTGTGAGCACAAAACACTTCCGCTCGCGCCCAGCGAACTGCATCAGGCCCTCCCGCGCCCGCAACTGCGTGGCCTCGGGGGACGCGCCCGCCTTGGGCATGCCACCGCCGAGCATGGAGAGCATGGCCAGTGCTCCATCCTTACCGGAGCCGAGCAGCAGCTTCACATCCTGCGAATTCATGATCACACGGTCCCCGTGCTTCACGAGCACCCCGGGCGTGGCATGCTCCTCGCTCCAGACCATTTTCAGGCTGGCATCGCGGGCGGGAAACTGCGCCTCCAGCTTCAAGTGCTGCCAGCGCTCGGCATCCGCGAGGATGCAGGCCACGCTCCAACTCGCCTCAATGCCGTGGCCGCCCAGCTCAGCCGGCTGCTCCACCATGCCACGCGCCAGCATGTCATAAACCGTCTGATGGTTCGGCTTGATGCGGCGGCTGATCTGAAAGCTGGCGTGACCGATGCGTTCGCGGTGATGATGCAGATGCAGCGTGCTGCCGAAGACCTCCGACTGCCGCAGAAACAGGTCAATGACCATGCGTGGCGGCACGGCGGCGAAACGGGAGGCCTCAGGGAAATAAACATCACGCACCAGCAACCCGGACATCACCGCCCAGAAAAGCACCACCAAAACTGCCGCCACACGCCAGATCATGGGAGGATTTGTGTCAGGAAACCCCTGTCGTGGCAAGCACGGCGGCATTTCGGCACAAAACTTTCTCGCCAGCCAGCGCCGCTTTTGCCACGATGCGGTCATGCGCCTGCTGTTTGCTCTCTTTTTCGCCACCTTGACCGCTTCCGCCGCCGAACCGCGTCTGCCGAATGTCGTGCTCATTCTGGCTGATGATCTCGGTTATGCCGACCTTGGCTGCTTTGGCGCTGACAAAATCAAAACGCCGAACATTGACCGCATGGCGGCGGAGGGGATGAAGTTCACGAGCTTTTATGTGGCGCAGGCCGTGTGCAGCGCTTCACGCGCAGCCTTGATGACGGGCTGCTATGCGAATCGTGTCGGCATGCAGGGCGCTTTGAACCACACGAGCAAGGAGGGCATCCATCCTGACGAACTGCTCCTGCCGGAGATGTGCCAGACGGTCGGCTATACCACCGGCGCCTACGGCAAATGGCATCTGGGCACTTACCCGCTGTTCAATCCGCTGCGGCATGGCTTTGATGAATTCCTCGGCATCCCGTATTCGAACGACAACACGAAGTTTCACCCCTCGCTGGCGAAGGAAATGCCTCCCCTGCCCTTTTACGACGGCCTGAAGGTCATCGAGACCGATCCTGATCAAAGCCAGTTCACACGGCGCTTCACCGAGCGGGCGACGAGCTTCATCGAGCGAAACAAAGGGCGACCGTTCTTCCTCTACCTACCGCACGTCATGCCGCATGTGCCGATCTTTGCCTCCGATGCGTTTCGCGGCAAATCCGCCACCGGGCTGTATGGCGATGTCGTGGAGGAGCTCGACTGGTCCGTGGGGCAGATCCTCGACGCGATCAAACGCTGCGGCATCGAACGCGACACGCTGGTGGTCTTCTTTTCCGACAACGGCCCCTTCCTCAGCTACGGCAATCACGCCGGCAGCGCGAAACCACTGCGCGAGGGCAAGCTGACGACCTTTGAAGGCGGCGTGCGCGTGCCCTTCATCGCCCGCTGGCCGGGACGTGTGCCTGCGGGTCAGGTTTGCGATGAACCGGTGATGGAAATCGACTTGCTGCCCACTGTGGCCGGTTTGACGGGCGCGAAGCCGCCGGAACGCAAGATCGACGGGCGCAACATGATCGACCTGCTCGAAGGCCGCCCGAATGCGAAATCTCCGCATGAGGCGCTGATGTTTTACGGCGGCAGCGAGTTGCAGGCGGTCCGCAGCGGCGATTGGAAGCTGCATTTTCCGCATCCTTACATCACCGTGGATGGCGAGCCGGGCCGCGATGGCAAACCGGCGAAGTTTGGCCTGATGAAGCCGAAAGCGATCACGCAAAGCGGCGTCGAGGGCATCGCGTCACGACATGGCTATCGCGTGGAGAAAACCGGGCTGGCGCTCTACAACTTGAAGGATGATCCAGGTGAGACGCGCGATGTGGCGAAGGAGCAGCCGGAGATCGTGGCGCGGCTGCAAAAGCTGGCTGAGCCGATGCGGCAAGAGTTGGGGGATGCTTTGATGAAGGTCAAAGGCACCGAGAACCGGCCGCTGGGGATGTCGCCCTAGGAGAGGGATCATCCTGATCCCTCATCAAGCGGGGCGGGATTGTAGCCGGCCTGCATCATGAAGCGCAGGCCGAGCGCGTCGGATTCGAGCTCGTCATCACGACTGAACTTCATCACCCGCCACTGCGCGACCATGTTGGCGACGTATGCGCCGGTGTTGTTGCTGCCGTCTGAGAGCAGAATGCCCAAGCCCTGCGCCAAGCCGCTCCACAGCCGCGAATTGGCCATCTGTTCGTTGGAATGACGGCCCACGACGTGCCCCATCTCATGACCGAGCACCCCGGCGAGCTGATCTTCCGACTTGAAGCGCCGAAACAAGGCCTCGGTGATGAAAATCTGGCCGCCGGGCAGTGCGAAGGCGTTCACCATCCGCGCATCGGAGAGCAGATGAAATTTGAACTGATACGGCGTCTGCTGCGCTGCGGTGGAAGCAATCAAACGTGCGCCCACTTTCTCCACCAAAGAACGCCCGGCAGGATCGCGGGAAAGGCCACCCATTTCGCGGATCATCTCCGGCGCGGACTGCAAGCCGAGAGCGATCTCCTCCTCATGCGAGGCCAGCGCGAGCGTCTGGGTGCGACCGGTGAACTCATTTTGGTACGAAGTGGTGCCGAGCCAATGATAAATGAGCGAGCCGCCAATGATCAACAACGCCATGATCACACGCGGATTGAGCGCACAGCCCTGGCGACCACGTGTACCGCCGTATGCAAAAGCTTGCCCGACAGAGAGAAGACGTTGGAGCGTGGGGATCATGGGCGGCCTTATACTTCATGGAAAAATCTTGAGCCAGCAGGTATTTTGCGGCATGACGGAACATGTCGTTGTTTCAGGAGCATGATCAGACGGTGGACTGGGGCCGCAAAGGTTCACAGGCTGTGATGACCGTGGCTTGCCTTTTTATCGTGCTCACCGGCATGAAAGTCGCCGCCGGGGTGCTCGTGCCCATCGTGTACGCATTTTTCCTCGCGGTGCTGAGCTATCCACTGGTGCGCTGGCAGCGGCGGCACCGAGTGCCTGCTGGCTTGGCGCTGGGCATCACGATGCTGGTGAACTTGGGCCTGCTGGCGGGGCTTATCACCGTAGGCGTGCGACTGCTCATCAGCTTCTGGGCTGACCTGCCGCGCTATTTGCGAGGGCTGGAGCGCTATCTCAATGACGCTGCGGCCTGGCTGGAAACCAACGGTGTCGAAGGTGCCAAGGCCACCGTGACGGGCGTCTTCGACTGGAACACGATCATCGGCTATGCCACCCAGCAGGACGTGATGACCAACCTCACCGGCATCGTCGGCTCCACTTTTGGCACCCTTGCCACGATGGTGGCCAGTTTCATCATGATGCTCATCGTGATGATGTTCATCCTGATGGAGACGCACGGCACACAGAGCCGTCTGCACGCGGTGCATCTCTCCGGCGGGCCGGACCTGAGCGGCCTGCTGCGCAGCGCGAGCGACATCCAAAAATTCCTCGGCGTGAAAACACTCATCAGTGCCCTGACTGGGCTGCTGGCGGGTTTTTGGTGCTGGTTTTTTGACCTGCATTACCCGCTGCTGTGGGCGCTGCTGGCTTTCCTGATGAATTACATCCCAGCCGTGGGCAGCACGGCGGCATCGCTGCCTGCCATCGTGGAGGCGCTGGTGCAGCACGGCACCTCGACGGCCATCTTCGTCGCCATCGGCTACGGCGGCATCAATTTCTGCCTCGATAACTTCGTGCAGCCCACCCTTCTCGGAAACCGCTTTGGCATCTCGCCCCTCGTCGTGATTCTCTCCGTCATCTTCTGGGGCTGGCTGTGGGGGCCGCTAGGCATGTTCTTGGCCGTGCCTCTGACGATGGTGCTCAAGGTCTTGCTCGACAATAGCGCCGAGTTTCAATGGATCTCCGTCGCCATGGCGAAGAAGAAAGTGCGGCATGGCGAGGTGGAGGTCGCTGGCTACGACCTGCACCTCAACGAAGATGAAACCATCGGCAGCGGGGCAAGCACGGAGATTCCGGGAAGCAAGTGACGCAAATGCTCAGTGTAGCAGCACATCTGTGCCACCGTGCCACTTCACCGCGAGACTGGAAATGGCTTCAAATCACGCCCCAGGCTACGCAAATCAAGCGTAGCGGCCCATGTCTTGCCTGTGGCATGCTTTGAGCGGAACAACGGACCACAATCAACCACCGACCAACCATGTCCCCCGAAAAATTCACCGTCAAACTTCAGGAAGCCTTCAATGCCTCGCAATCCATCGCCACCAGGCATGGACATCAGGAGTTGAAGCCCTCGCATCTTCTCCTCGCACTGCTTGAGCAAGAGGGCGGCATCGCCACGCCTCTTTTTGAAAAGGCGACCGTGAATCCATCTGCGGCTTCAAGTTTAAAGTCTCAAGTTTCAAGTTTGCTAGAGCGTCAACCGAAGGTCAGCGGCGGCAGCAGCGGGCTGCATCTATCTCATGAGCTACGGGAACTCATGACGAAGGCCGAGGATGAGCAGAAGAAGCTCAAGGACGAGTATCTGAGCGTCGAGCACATCATCCTGGCGCTCTTCAAAACGAAGTCGGAGCTCTCCGACGTGCTGAAGCAGGCTGGACTGACCTACGACACCGTTTCAAAGGCGCTCACCGCCGTGCGTGGCTCGCAGCGCGTGGTCGATCAGGACCCCGAAGGAAAATACCAGACGCTGGAAAAATACGGCACCGATTTGACCGCCCGAGCGAAGGCTGGGAAGATCGACCCCGTGATCGGACGTGATGAAGAAATCCGCCGCGTCATGCAGGTGCTCAGTCGCCGCACGAAGAACAACCCTGTGCTCATCGGCGAGCCTGGCGTCGGCAAGACGGCCATCGCGGAAGGTCTCGCACGGCGCATCGTCGCA
>JAJTDU010000242.1 GCA_021298725.1 Verrucomicrobiaceae bacterium
CCCGGCGTGCGCATGACCACGGCCACGCTGCGGCCTTCCACGCGGATTTCGAGCGGCTCCTCACGCGCGGTGACATCCGCCACCCCGCTCACGCCGCCCTGGGCGGTGAGTTTGCGCACTTGCACCTCGGTGATGGCGTCGCTGCTCATGTCACGAGGTCTCCATGAAATCCGCCGCCAGCACGCCGGCGGGTACGCGGCGCGGCTCGGCGATGAGGCGCACCATTTTGTCAAAGATGTCGCGTCCGCGGATGATCTCGATCTCCACGCGCATGAAGTAGAAGGGGATGTCCGCCACCGGCAGCTTCGGGAAGCGAACGTAGTCTTTCTCCGTCGTGACCATGCAGTGGACGTCACGCCGCACGCAGCGCTCGACGAACTGTTTCACCTCGGGTCCGCGAAAGCGGTGATGATCCGGGAAGCGGGAGATGACCTCGACTTTCGCGCCGAGTTTTCGCAGGCCATTTTCAAAGCTCTCCGGCACGGCGATGCCGGACAAAGCACCGACGAACTTGCCCTTCAAGCCGTCAATGGGGATGCGCTCGCCGGTGTGGATGTCCTCATAATGCATGGCACGGTGGCGGCACTCAATGATCTCAGCAGCGCGGTTGTAGCGGCGGATCTGCTGGATGATCTCCTCGGTGTCGCCATCGGACTTGGTGATGAAGATGTAGCTGGCGCGGCGCAGGCTGCGGGGCGGCTCGCGCAGGGTGCCGCGTGGCAGCATGAAGCCGTTGCTGCCAAAGGGAGCGGTTTTGTCGATGAGGACGATGTCGTGGCGGTGTTTGAGCTTGAGGTATTGCAGGCCGTCATCCAGCACGAGCACATCCGCGCCAAATTTTTGAATCGCATGCGCGCCAGCCTTCACGCGGTTTTTGTCCACCACGACGGG
This sequence comes from Verrucomicrobiaceae bacterium, assembly GCA_021298725.1. Lineage (GTDB taxonomy): Bacteria > Verrucomicrobiota > Verrucomicrobiia > Verrucomicrobiales > Verrucomicrobiaceae > Prosthecobacter. The sequence continues at coordinate 892 of JAJTDU010000242.1, forward strand.
GATGCCGACGCAGTTTTTCGCCAGCATGAAGGGCTCATCACCCGCGTTGTGGGAGTCCAGCAGCACCTTTTCGCCATCCGAGACGACGCGCGGCGGCAGTTCTTCTGGCTTCGGGGCGAATCCGAGCTTGGCGGCCAGTTTTTTGGAGAAAGGCAGCTTCTTCTGCCGCTTGCTTTTGTAGCCGCGGCTCAGGATGCACACGCGGCGGCCATGCTCATGCAGTGCCTTGGCCAACATCTCGACGACGGGCGTCTTGCCCGTGCCGCCGACGGTCAAATTGCCCACGCTGATGACCGGCACGCCGAGGTGGTGATCATGAATGTAGCGATGGCGGTATAAATAGAGCCGTGAGAGCACCGCAGCGGAGTAAATCGCCGACAGACCACGAAACACCAGCCGCAGCAGGTTGGCACGAACGCCACGGCGGTTGTTGATGACGACGTCGATGACGAAGTTTTCGAGGTCTTCCAGGGTATCTCTCACTTGAGCGGCATTGGAGGCGGGGAAGGAGGCCGCGTCAATCAGTGGCCTTGCTGTTTGCGCGGGCATTTCGTAGCCTGCGGCATGAAATTCGTTCTTCTGAGCCTGCTCGTCTTGGTTCCATCACTGCAAGCCCGCACTTTGGCCGAGGCTGCCGTGCTACAGGCCAAGGCTCTGGAGGCTGGCTGCATCGTAACCGGGGAGCGGGTCGGAGGTCAGGTGCGGTTTGCACTCGCGGGCAAAGCGCCCCCGCTCGGGAACACGCCGCCGGAGAAAATCGTCTTTGAGATCGGTTCGATCACCAAGGTCTTCACGGGGCTGCTTTTGGCGCAGGCGGTGGTGGAAAAGAAAGTGACGCTGGAGACGACGATCAGCAGCGTGCTTGATCCCAAGCTGAAGTTTGCGGACCCACGCATCGCCGCCATCACGCTGAAGCAGCTTTCTACGCACACCAGCGGCCTGCCACGTTTGCCGGACAACCTGGACGCTGGAGCTGTCGAGGATGATCCATATGCGCATTATGATGAAAAACTGCTGCTCGCCTATCTCACGAGCGCCAAGCTCGAAGGCGAGGGGCCGTACTCGTGCAGCTACTCGAACCTGGGCGTCGGGTTGCTGGGGCATTTGCTCGGAAAAGTTGATGAGACGAGCTGGGAGAAGGCGATGCTGGAAAAAATCTGCCTGCCGCTCGGATTGAATGACACGTCCGTTCATCCTGGGCCGATGCTGCCGCTGGCGACACCGCACGCGGGTGAAAAAGGGGTGAAACCGTGGCATCTCGACGCCTTGGCCGGAGCCGGGGCGTTGCGCAGCACAGCGGCGGATTTGCTGAAGTTTGGCGAGGCGATGCTGCATCCTGAACAAACACCGCTCAAAGACGCCTGGGCCATCGCGTTGCAAGCGCAGGCGGATGCACCGGCCATGGGCGGGCAGATCGGCCTCGGTGTGTTTTTGGGCATGCGCGAGGGTGAAAGGTTCCTCAGTCATGATGGCGGTACGGGCGGCTACAGCTCGTCACTGCAAGTCATCCCGGCGAAGGGAATCGTGCGTGTCGCCTTGATCAACAACAACAGCCTCAGCGCCTCGGCGGTCATCGCCGCGATGTCCGATGCCAAACCAGCCGCGCCACAAAAGCCGAAGGTGATTTCACTTCCGGCAGAGACGATGGCGGAATACCCCGGTGTTTATGAACTGGACCGCGACTCACGCTTCACTGTGCTGCTGCGTGACGGCCAGCTTTGGGTGAACCTCACCGGTCAGGCCTTTCTGCGTGCCTTTGCCGAAGCGCCTGATCGTTTCTTTTACAAGGCGGTGGCGGCGGAGATCGCCTTCAATCGCGACCAGGGGCAGATCCAATCGCTCACGCTGTTTCAAAACGGACGTGAACTCACGGCAAAGCGCACCCCTGCGCCGCCTCCGAACTACCGGCTGCGCCCCGCGAAGGAACTCCAGCCCTACGCGGGCGAGTACCTTCTCATGGGCTTGAAGAAATTCACGCTTGCCGTGCGGGGCGGCACATTGTTCGCCCAGCTTGAGGGCCAGGAGGCGGCACCGGTGTTTGAAACGGCGACGGATCGTTTTGAGTACGATGTGGTGAAGGCCATCCTCATTTTCGCCCGAGATGACCAAAAGCAGATCAGCGGCTTTACCCTTCTGCAAAACGGCCTGCCCATCTCCGCCGCTCGTGTCAAGCCCCCGACCAGTGCCCCGTCGAAGTGAAGCGGTTTTCCTTCTCCGCCAGCGCCAGCAGCGTCTGAAAATGCGGGCTGTTGCTCTCACGATGCACGATGCTGGTCTCGATGTCTTTGAAGCCGGCCTTGCCGAGCATTTCGTGAAGATCGCTCTCGGAAAAGCCTAGCCACACATCTGCGTAAAGATCCCGCGCCGGCTCAAAATGGTGCAGCGCCTGGCTTAGAAACACGAGATCGACACTCAGCGGCGTGATTGGTGGCTCCTCAATGTCTCCCAAGCGGTATTCGAGGTTCGTGAAGCCATGCTGCTTCGCCAGATCCGACCCGTAGGTCACCATCTTCTCGCTGTTATCGACCGCGATGACCTTTTTCGCCCGCTGCGCTAGCAGTTGTGAAAGCGTGCCCTCACCTGCGCCGAGATCGGCGATGACCAACGGCGGCATCAGCTTGAGCAGCGTCTCCCCCAGACCCTTCCATGAGCGTCCGGGGATGTAGTGGCGGCCAAATTTTCCTGCGAGCGCATCAAAATAGGCCTGCGCTGTCTGCGCCCGCTTTTTCAGCACGACCTTGAGCGCTTCCGCGTCCTTTTTGACCTCGCGCAGCTCCATTCCTGCCGCTTCGAGAAGGGCCAGGAAGTGCTCGTGTGTGGGCTGGTCCTTCGCGTTCGGATCATCGAGTTGGTAGAGCCGGTTCTTCCCGCTGCGGCGGTCGCTGACCAGTCCGGCCGCCTTCAATTTGGCCAACTGGGCCGAGATGTTCGACTGCGGTAGCGAGAGCACCTCCTGCATCTCTGCCACGCTCAGTTCCTCCTGCTTGAGCAGCAGTAGAATCCGCACCCGCGTGGGATCGGCAATGAGGCTGAGAGATTTGAGAACGGAGGCCACCTTCAACCATCGTATCAACGCATGATGATACATCAATGCCGGAGTTTGCGGAGGGTGGATGGTCGTGAGTTGAGGGTGGAGGCCAGATTCAATGTCCATCAACAATCAACCACCCACCATCAACACCCTCACAGCTTCGAGGCCGCCCAAACTCCCGCCTTGCGCTGCTCCGCCTGCTTCCTCAGCGCCTGGAGTTCCAGCGCGTAGTCATTCAAGGAGCGGGCATCCGAGGGCAGGCTCGTCGTCACGCCTGCCACACGCGCAAAGCCCTGCTGCACGAGCAAATCGGCCAGATAGACCCAGCTTCCCGGGGTGTGCTCCACGAGAATCAGCGCGTAAAAGCGGCTGCGCTCCGGCACCTGCTCCCAGCGCGTCATGACGCTGAACGGGCGGGCTTTAAGCAGCTGGGTGACATATTGCGTCGCCTTCAGGCCTTCCGAGACCACCTTCTCGCCCGATACATCAAAGTACCGCGCTTGCTCCTGAACGCGTTGCGGATGCGTCCAGGAGGCATCCAGCGCATCCACGAAATAGAGCACAAACACCTGTTCATCCTCTGTATCGCTCACTTTGATGCGCAGCGTGTCCGCCTCGTTCGTCCGGCTCTCGACGAAACGCGCTTTCGGGAACACCTTGAACTCAGGCAGCGCGGCGGGGCCGTTCTCCAGGCTCTGGCCCGGCGGCAACTGCGCTACACTCACGGGCAGCGCGGGCAGCGGGTCCGGGCGGCTCTCCTTCAGCAAGATCGCCACCAGCACAATGATCAGCACCAGCACACAGGTGATGGCGAGATTGAGCAAGGTGTCGCGGAGGGGCATCGCGGGGCAAAATAAAGATGGGGTCGGTCACTTTCCCGTGATCACAGGCACGCTCAAGCCGCAAGTGATGCAAAGGGCAGATGCTGAAACGCAGGGTGATTTTCCATCAGGATGAAAGAAAACACACTGCAATCCACGATTGGTATGACCTCCTACCAATTGGCGATGACACTCTCCCCGCTCAAATCCACCCCGTCACTCGTCGATCAGGTCTGCTCGCGCCTTGCGCGTCAGTTGCGTGACGAGGTCGAGTCTGGCGACGGCAAACTGCCGCCCGAACGGCTCATGGCCGAAAGTCTTGGCGTCAGCCGCACCGTGCTGCGCGAGGCTACGAAACGCCTCGAACTCCAAGGACTGCTCGAAATCCGCCATGGCAGCGGCATCCGAGCCGTCAACCGCCTCCACAAGCCGCTCAGCGGCTCCCTTTCACTGCTGTTGCCCGAACTTCCTGAACGGCTTCGCCAATTGAATGAGGCGCGGGCCGCCATTGAGCCTGAAATCGCGAGGCAGGCCGCATTGAAGGCCCAAACGGCTGATTTGAAGCAACTTCGCGTCATTCATGACCGATTGGTGGCCGCTGAGACCCACGATGAAGCGGTCGAGTCCGACATCGACTTCCACCGCACCCTCGCCCGCATCGCGGGAAACGAGATTTTGAAGCTCATGCTCGAATCGCTGGCCGATCTCGGTCGGGAAAGCCGCCGCGTCACCATCGGTAATGTTGGCCAGCAGCGTGCCATCGACCATCACACCGCCATTCTGAACGCCGTGGCCGCTCATGATGCCAGCGCTGCCGCCAAGGCGATGAAACATCACATGGACGAGGCCGCCCGCGATCTCGCCGCCAAAACAAAGACCAAGCGATGAAACCTGCGCTCTTCCTCTTCTTCATCACCTCTGCGGTCGCTGTCGATTTCGACCGCGAGATTCGCCCGCTGCTCCAGGAGCGCTGCATCGAGTGCCATGGCGAGACGAAACAAAAGGGCGAACTTCGTCTCGATGCGAAGACATTCGCCTTCAAAGGAGGTCATGAGGGTCCGGCCATCGTGGCGGGTAAAATTGACAAGTCGCCCCTCTTCCAGCGCATCATCCACGCGGACGAGGAAGAACGCATGCCGCCCAAGGGCGATCCGCTGACGCCATCTCAAATCAAAACCATCCAAACCTGGATCGAGTCCGGCGCGGTGTGGCCCGAAAGCGCTGCAGACACCGCCGCGCTGGCCGACAAACGCCTCCAGCATTGGGCCTGGCAACCCATTCAGACACCTCCAGCAGGTGCCACGATTGATTCCATCATCCAAACCAAACTCAAACAGCACAACCTCACTCCCAGCCCCGAAGCCGATCCCCGCACGCTCATCCGCCGCCTCACGTTCGACCTCCACGGACTCCCGCCAACTCCCGCAGAAGTTGAGGCGTTTGTGAACGAGTGCCGTTCTGGTTCATCATTCATCATTCGTGATTCGTCATTGTCGGCCCTGGCCGACCGCCTGCTGGCCAGTCCACGCTACGGTGAGCGCTACGCCCGCCACTGGCTCGACATCGCGCACTACGCGGACACGCACGGGTTTGAGCGCGATCAGCGTCGTGACAATGCATGGCATTACCGCGATTACGTCATCCATGCGCTGAACACCGATCGACCCTACGACCGGTTTCTCCGCGAGCAAATTGCGGGCGATGTGCTCTCGCCGAATGATCCCCAAGCCATCGCCGCAACTGGCTTTCTAGCAGCGGGGCCGTGGGATTTCGTCGGACAGGTCGAAACGAAGAGTGAGGTGCTGCGCCGCAGCGCCCGCACGCTTGATCTCGACGACATGGTCACGCAGGTCATGACTGCGGCATGTGGTGTCACGGTGAATTGCGCCCGCTGCCACGATCACAAGCTCGATCCCATCTCGCAGCGTGAGTATTACTCGCTCTGGTCTGTCTTCGCCGGCTTGAAACGCGGGAATCGTGATCTCGACACTGCCGAAGCAACGCGACTCGTCGCAGAGCGGACCCAAACGCAAAACCGGCTGCGCCAAGTCACTGCCGAACTTGCCAAACTGACCGGCCAAGGCCTCGACCTCGCTGACATGATCGGCGGCGGCAACGGACTGGGTGCGGGCACGAAAGGCGCGGGCCTGCACGTCGGCAATGGCACCGTAGCGAAGGATAAACTCGGCTACCACAGCGACCTCAAAGCCAACCGCCTTCAGAAACCCGAGTGGGGTGATGTGAACGCCCCCAAGTTTGTGCAGTGGCTGTTTGTTCCCGATGGTCGCGAGGAGTTGAACCTTGCCTTCAAGAAGCCGGTTAAGGGCGTGCCGCTCACCTCCGCACACACCTGGGATGCCATCCGCAACGGCCCACTCAACGCGCAAGTCTCCACCACTCTCGACGGCACTGATTTCGCCAAAGAAGGCCACAGCATCCTCGGATTGCACGCGAATAGCGCCGTCACCTTCGACCTCAAAGAGATCCGCAAGGTCAGTGGCTACGCGAAGATGCGCCTCACCGCGATGGTCGGCTTTGGAGCGAACAAACAAGCCGCCAGCAGCCTCGCCGATTTCACCGTCTTCGTTGGGGGCGATCAAAAATTTCAGCGCCTGAAGATGCGCAAAGATGAATTCGCACACATCGACCTCAGCATCCCCGCTGATGCGCCGACGCTCACCTTGATCGCCACGGATGGTGGCGACGGCGGCATCG
>JAJTDU010000243.1 GCA_021298725.1 Verrucomicrobiaceae bacterium
CTGCTGCGCCAGGATTTCCAGACCACGCTGGCGCAAATCAGACAGCTCGTCGCGCAGCAAGCCGACGTAGGTTTTGCTGTAGAGGATGCGCAGGTGCTCCAGCAACTTCGCCTCGCCCTGCGGTCCCTCGAAGCGTTGCAGCCAAGACTCGCGATGCGGCACCTCAGCGAGCAGGTGGAAGTGATTGCCCATGAGGCAGTAGGTGACGACCTTGATGCCGCAGAACTCGGCCATGCGCCAAATCACACGCCGCAGCGCCTCCTTTTCGACCTCATCGAAGAACACCTCGCCGCCGCAAGTGCGTGACATGACATGGTAACAGTAGGACTCCAGCGGCCCCTTGCCCAGAATACGCCGCCTGCCACCCGACCACGAACGCGCGCCAGGATAGAGGCCAGTTTTGGCGTTCACGCCGACGAGTTGGTCTTCGAGCGGAAGAGATTGAGGTTCAGAGGATTGGGCGAAGTTCATGGCAACGGAAAGTGGTGAAAAATGCAGCAATAGCAACAACTAAATGCCTGGCATTATTTTAAATGGAAGTTTACCCCGAGTTCATCGTCTGAGGCTTGATCTTTCGCTTAAAACAGCGACCCGATGCCTGCCGCATGAAAAAAAAGACCCCTGCAGACCGCAAACCGGTGAAGCGCTCGCTCACGCGCTGGCAATCCTTCAAGCGGCTGACGATGATGCTGCTGATGGTCGGCACCCTGCTCTGCACTCTGACGGTGGCGCTGGTGATCGGGGTGTATACCCATTTGGCGAAGGATTACGATCTCACGCAGCTCGGACAGATGCCGGAGCGCTCCATCGTGATGGATTACCGGGGCGAGATCCTCGGCCGCATGCACGGGGAGAACCGCATCATCGTGCCGCTGAGTGAGGTGTCACCGTGGTTTGTGAAGGCGCTGCTGGCGCGCGAGGACTCGCGCTTTTACAGCCACAGCGGTGTGGACTTGAAAGGCGTGGCACGCGCAGCGGTGCGGAACATCAAGGACATGCGCATCGTGCAGGGTGCGAGCACACTGACGATGCAGCTCGCCCGCAACAGCTTCCCGGATCTCGACGACCGCAGCATCCACCGCAAGCTGGTGGAGATGATGCTGGCGCGGCGCATCGAGAAGGCAGCGTCGAAGGAGCAGATCATCGAGCACTATGTGAACCGCATCTTTTACGGTCCCGGCATCTACGGTGTGCAGCGGGCCAGTCAGGTGTACTTCGGCAAGCATGCCAGCCAGCTCAATCTGAGCGAGGCGGCGATGATCGCGGGCATCATCCGCAGCCCGGTGCGTTTCTCGCCCTTCCGCAATTACGAAGGGGCACTGAAGGAGCGGGACACGGTGCTCAAGCGCATGCTGGAGATGAAGATCATCACGCCAGAGGAAGAGCTGGCCGCGCGTTATGCCGACATCGCCCTGCATGCGCAACCGGCGTTTCAGAGCCAGGGCGGTTACGCGCTGGACGCGGTGCGCCGCGATCTCGATCTCATTTTGGAGCAGCAGGAGATCGAGGACGGCGGTTTGCAGGTCTTCACCACGTTGAACAAGGAATTGCAGGACGCGGCAGAGCAGTCGGTGGAAAAACGACTCGCCGCCGTGGAGAGGCTGAAAAGCTACCAGCACCCGAAGAAGGCCGATTTTGACAAGACCTGGGACGGCACGCAGGAGATCACCAGCACGCCGTATTTGCAGGCCTCACTCATGATGCTGGACAACGAAACTGGCGGTATCCTGGCCGTCGTGGGCGGGCGGGATTACCGCCACAGCAAGTACAACCGCGCCACGCAGGGCGAGCGGCAGATCGGCTCGACGGTGAAGCCGTTCGTGTATGCCGCCGGGGTCGCCGCAGGCTTCCTGCCGGGCACGCTGATCAATGACGCGCCGATTCACACGGTCACCGACGGTCTGGTGAAAAGCCGCAACACGATGACGGTGCGCCTGGGCAACTACGCCAGCCTCAATCGCGTGATCGATCTGCTCACCAACGCGGGTTTTGGCAAGCCGCAGCGCACGCCACAGATCTTCATCGGCAATCTGGCCGGAAATCCGCGCCAACTCACCAGCGCGATGAGCATTTTCCCCAATCAAGGGCTGCGCCGTCGCCCGTTCCTCATCGACCGCATCATCGACAAAGCCGGGAACGTCATTTACCAGACGCCGGTGCTCGAATCCGAGGTCATCACACCGAGCGTGGCCCATATGATGCGCCTCATGCTCGCGCAGGTGATTGATCGCGGCACGGCGGCCTCGCTGCGCAGCGAATACGGTTTCAACGAACCCGGCGGCGGCAAGACCGGCACGACGAATGATTACAAGGACGCGTGGTTCGCCGGCTACACCGACCGCCTGAGCTGCGGCGTGTGGGTGGGCCTGGACAAGCCGCAGACGATCATCGAAGGCGGCTACGGCGGCACGCTCTCCCTGCCGATCTGGGCGGATGTGATGACGAAAGCTGTCGCGCTCGGCTACAAGACCGAGGTGCCGAAGGTGTTGCTACCGCTCACCAAGGTGACGCTCTGCCGCCTGAGCAGCCAGCTCGCCACCGACGGCTGTGGCCGCGCCGGCACCGCGTACGAGGATGCCCTGCCCTACGACCTCGTGCCGCAAAATTTCTGCATGGAGCACCAAGGCTACGGCGCCCCGCCACCGCAGCGCGTGCAACAGCCGGGACAAGGCCGCGGCTTGTTTGATCGCATCAAGAGCTGGTTCAGGTGAAGGCTCGACAAACGCGGGGCGTTTCATTACTCTCCGCGCATGACCGCCGCCGTTGAACGCATCAAAAGTGAAATCCGCCGCCTGCCCCAGGACGAACTGGACGATCTGCTACGCGACATCCAATCGGAGTATGTTCTTCCCGCCATGGATGAAGACGAACGCTCCGTGGAGGCTGCCTGGGACGAGGAGATCAACCGCCGGGCGCAGGAGGTGATGGATGGCACGGTGGAGCTGATTTCGGGAGAGGAATCAGACCGCAGGATGGACGCCCTCTACGCCAAGCATGGCCTCCAACGCAAAAGAGTGGCATGAAACCTTGGCGCATTCACCCGGCCGCTCAAACAGAGCTGGAGGAAACCGCCGGGCAATACCTGATGATTGGTCAAGCACTCGCCGAGTCATTCAATCATCATTATCTCAGTTACCGGCAGCAGATCTGCGAGAACCCACGGCTCTTTAACATCCGAGCAGGCATCGTCCGCCGGGTGAACCTGACGCCGCGTTTTGGCGAGTACTACATCGCCTACATGCTGTGGCATGATAAGGTCGTCATCCTGGCCATCGCGCATGCGAAACGCCGACCGTATTACTGGCGGCATCGCATCAGCGAGTCGAAGTAGATGTTCTGAGAAGGATCACTCCGCCTGCTTTTTCTTCTTCCCTTTGCCTTTCTCTTTCTTCTCGGTGCCGGACGTGGGTTTGACTTCATTCTTGGGCAGAGCAGTAGCCAGTTTCGTCTTGAGGTCGCTCATGCCGACTTCAGCGGCGAGGTTGGTCCACTCATACGGGTCTTTACTGTGATCGTAGAGTTCTTCCGTGCCGTCGGCATAGCGGATGTAGCGCCACTGGGCGTCGCGCACGGCGTGGTTGCCTTTGCCATGCGTGCAGACGGCCACGCCATCCCATTTGGCGGCGGGATTTTTCAGCAGGGGCATCAGGCTTGCACCTTTGACATGATCTGGCACTGGCAGACCGGTGAGTTGGCAAAGAGTCGGGTAGAGGTTCGTGTAATCGACGGGCGCATCGGTCTTGCTACCGGGCTTTGACACGCCGGGGGCCACGATGGCCAGGCTGGTGCGTGTGGCTTCCTCCCAGAGAGCGAATTTACGCCAGTGCTCCTTCTCACCGAGATGCCAGCCGTGGTCCGTCCACCACACGATGATGGTCTTGTCCTTGCGTGGGCTTTGATCGAGTCCGTCGAGCAAACGACCGACTTGATCATCGAGGAAAGAGATGGTGGCGAGGTAGGCCTGCACTGCTTGCTTCCACTGGTCGCCTTTGAGCACGGCGGCGTGATCGCCCTCTGGCCCGGCCATTTTAACCCCCTGCGTCGGCACGTCAGCGAGATCGTTTTCCTTCGTCACCGGCAGCTTGATGTCGGCCAGCGGAAAGCGGTCGTAATACTCCTGCGGCACATACCAAGGCAGGTGCGGTTTCACATAACCGACGGCGAGGAACAGTGGCTTGTCAGAGGGCGCGGTCTTGAGATGATGGATGGCCCAGTCGGTCAGCTTGTGGTCGCCCAAGTCAGCGGTCTTGGCATCGACCGGACCCCAGTCGAAGTGACCACGCTTGAGGCTATTCAGATTTTCCTCGTGTTCCTGAATCGAAGGAAACAGCCCGGCCCACTCCGTCCACGAGTCTTGACGACCCTCGGCGTTGAAGTTGTGGTAGATCTTACCGCCGCCGCGAGTGTGGTAGCCGTTGGCGAGAAAGTGGCGGTTGATGGTGCTCACATCCTTGAGCACGCCCTGAGCCGGATCACCATTCGTGTAAATGCCCGTCTGCCAGGGCCGCAAACCGCTCATCAAGGCCGCACGCGAAGGGTTGCAGGCGGGCGCGGCGCAGTGCGAGTTCGTGAACGCGGTGCCGCGTGCCACGAGGCGGTCGATGTTCGGTGTTTTCGTCTGCGGATGGCCGCCGAGGTAGCTGGTCCAGTCGTTCAAATCATCGACCGCGATGAACAGCACATCAGGCTTCGATTGAGCGACGGCAAAGCCGCCCAGGAGGAGGAAAAGAGCGAAAAGTCGAGTCATGGCCCGCCTTGAACGCGGAGGCGTCTGAAGTCTTGCAGTGTCTGGCAGATCGAGTGGAGATGCGGCGTTGAAAGGATCACGATGACTTCCCTTCTCCGCTCCACCCTGCACGGCTGCCTTGGCTTTGGCGCTGTGAGCGTCGCCGCTTATTCGATCTGGGCCTTTGCGCCGCGCCTCGCGGGCAGCGAGATCGGCATGTATGCGCTGATCGCGCTGGTTTATCTCGGCGGGGCCGGTCTGGCGCTGTGCGGGCTGTTGCAAGGAGAACACCGGCTCGGGCGCTTTTATCGCCTGTTTTTACCCGCGTTCTTTGGTTACGCGCTGCTGTGGAGCTTGGCGTGGTTTGTCATCCAAGGTCGGCCAGGAGAATGGGTCGGTGCGGCGGCGGGCACGTTGTTTTTCTCGTTCATGTGCTGGCGCTCGCTGAAAAAGCCATCCGGCTTCTGGATCGCGGCGCTGGTGCTGTTTGCCCTGCACACGGCGGGTTATTTCATCGGTGGAAGGTGGATGTATGGCATTCTCGGCGCGGGCATCGAGGGCTGGAGCAAACCGCAGGTCGCCATCGCGGCCAAGCTGGGCTGGGGTTTGTTCCACGGGCTGGGATTTGGCGCGGGAATCGGCTTTGCGCTCGGCTGGTGGCAACGAAAAAGCCACTGAGAAGCGAACGGCGACGCCGCAGAAAGTCTGGGGCATGAATCCAGCGCAAGAGCGTGCGGATCTCTGCATTTGTCATTCCTATGCCTGCCCACAGCAAGATGGCCTCGTTCAGGGCGTTGTTTCCTCACGCATGAAGGTTTCAGCCCCCATCGCTCTCGTGTTCGCGTTGCAGGCAGGCATCGCGTCTGCTGCCGTGACTGCGGATGACTCACAGATCGCGTTCTTTGAGAAGTCGAGTCGGGCAAGAGCAAAGGCGGCCTGCTGATCGACTCACGCGACGGCCTGTTCAAAGGTGGAGACAACGGACCCGCGCTCGTGGCGGGAGATCCTGACAAAAGCCGAATCATCGAGTCCGTGCGCTACCACAACCAGGACATGCAGATGCCGCCGAAAGGTGCCCTGCCCTCCGCCGAAGTGAAGGCGCTCGAAGCATGGGTCAAGATGGGAGCGCCTGATCCGCGCGAAGCCGTCGCGGAAGCCAAACATGCCGCCCCGCGCGTGATCGACATCGCCGAAGGCAGCAAGCACTGGGCCTTCCGCCCCATCGCGAAGCCGAAAGTGCCTGCGATGAAAGCGGCGAACCCGATTGATGCCTTCACCCTTGAAAAACTCACCGCCCAAGGCCTCTCACTCGCCGCGCCGGCGGACAAACGCACGCTCATCCGCCGCGCCAGCTTCGATTTGACCGGCCTGCCGCCTAGCCCCGATGAAGTCGATGCCTTCCTGGCTGACAAGTCGCCGGATGCCTTCGCCAGGGTCGTGGACCGCCTGCTGCGCTCACCGCATTACGGTGAAAAATGGGGCCGCCACTGGCTGGATGTCGCGCGTTACTCGGACTCGAACGGGCTCGATGAAAACATCGCTCTCGGCACGGCGTGGCGTTACCGCGATTATGTCGTGAAGTCGATCAATGCGGACAAGCCTTTCGATCAATTCCTCACCGAGCAACTCGCGGGCGATCTGCTCGATTCACGCGACATTCCCACGCGCCACGAGCGCGTCACGGCCACCGCTTTCCTCAATCTCGGCGCGAAGGTGCTGGCCGAGCCGGACAAGGAAAAGCTCGCCATGGATGTCATCGACGAGCAGATCGACGTCATGGGCCGCGCCTTCATGGGCCTCACGCTCGGCTGCGTGCGCTGCCATGACCACAAGTTCGACCCCATCCCGCAAACCGACTACTACGCACTGGCGGCCATCTTCAAAAGCACGCAAAGCTTCAGCGTGGACCGCATCGGTGCGCTGAGCACGGCGTATGAGGCTCCCATGGGATCGCTGGATGACTTCGCAGCAGTGAAATCCAGCGAGCGCATCCTCCAGGAGCAAAGGGCCGCCGTCTCGAAGGCGCAAACCGAAGCCAACGCCGCGCTGCGCAAAGAAGCGCGTGAACATGCGGTCGATTACCTCATGGCCGCCTGCGAGCTGCCTGCCACGCCGACTTTGAGCAGCGTCAAACCGGCGGCGGAAAAGCACGGTCTGCGCCCGCACCTCCTGCTGAACTGCCGTGTCTATCTGGCCGCGAACGAGCACCTCCCCGTTTTCAAGCCCTGGCATGACGCCATGAAATCGGCAGGCACGGCCACGCTTCTGCGTGCCTACTTCGCCGCGATCTTCAGCGCCGCCGAGAAACTGGCCGTGAATGCCAAGGTCAAGGAAGCCGAAGGCTCGCTGCTGCATCAGGCGCGTGCCGAGCTGGACAAAGCCGCTGGCTTCCTCGCCCTGCCGCCGGAACCCATTGTGCTGTATCCGAAAGAGGTCGCTGCCAAAGTCCGCGCCCTGATGGACACGATGATGAGCACGGAGAGCCATCTCCCCGACCTGCCCACCACCCTGGCCGTGTCTGAGGGACCGAAGGTCTTCCAAGAGCTGCCCGTGCACATCCGCGGCAATCATCTGGCCCTCGGCAAGCCCGTGCAGCGTGGGTTCATCCAAGTCGCGCAGGCCGCGCTCAAAACTCAGCCGCAGTTCCCTGCGAATCAAAGCGGTCGCCTCGAACTGGCGCGCTGGCTGGCCAGCGCGGAGCATCCGCTCACTTCGCGTGTCATGGCCAACCGCATCTGGTCCTGGCACTTCAATCAAGGCATCGTTTCCACCACGGACAACTTTGGCCTGCTCGGCCAGCAGCCCACGCATCCTGAGCTGCTCGACTGGCTGGCCCGCTGGTTCACCAGCAACGGCTGGAGCCTCAAGGACATGCACCGGCTCATCATGAGCTCGCGCACCTATCAGCAGCAAAGCGAAGAGCCTAGGGCGAAGAGCCTAGAGTCCCAATCCCTTGAAGCGCCTGGCTCTTCGCCCTTAGCCCTTCACCCTTCGCTCGTCGATCCCGAAAACCAGCTCCTCTGGCACTTCCCGGTCCGCCGTCTTGAGGCCGAGGAGGTGCGGGACGCGCTGCTGCACGTCGCTGGTAGCCTCGACACCACTTTTGGCGGTAAAACCATCCCGCGTCGCAATCGCGAGTTCGTTTTCAACCACACCTCCAAAGACTTCACCACCTACGGCAGCACGCGCCGGGCACTCTATCTGCCGATCATCCGCAACAACCTCTACGACCTCTTCCAGCAGTTCGATTATCCCGATCCCTCCACCTCCACCGGCCTGCGCAACAGCACCGTTGTCTCCCCGCAGGCGCTGCTACTCATGAACAGCGACCTCGCCAGCGACGCGGCCCGCAACTTCGCCGAACGCCTCGCCAAACTCTCTGCTGAAAAAGCACCGCGCCTCCGCGCTGCCTACCGCCTCGCCTTTGCCCGTGAGGCCACCGCTGACGACCTCCGTCGTGCGCAGAATTTCCTGATCACGACCAACGCCGCGCTCAATTCCAGCCAGCAGGACACCGACCAACGTGAGCTGCAAGCCTGGACGCAACTCTGCCAAGCGCTGATGATGAGCAACGAGTTCATTTACCTGCGGTGAGATGCCCGCAGACGGGCGCAAGGTGCTCAAAATCGTGCGCCAGCAGCTTAAAGAACTCGGTGTCGAGGTCGGGCAACATTAGGCAGAGGCGGATTGAAGCGATGAACGCTTCAACCCCAAGCTTCTCTTCCGCCATGCGTTCCAGGCAGGCTTAAAATCGCAGCGTGGCCGCGATCTGCATGAAATCCCCTGGCGGTGCGGCTCCGGTGCTTGCCACGAACCCGCCCGGCCAGAAATGCGAATAGGCGAGGTCGAGATCGAAGTTTTTGCCGAGCTGCCAGACGAGGCGGATGTCAGTCTCCTGGCCGATGAAATCACCCCCCGAACCCGTGCGGTCACGGCGCAGGCCGCGCACCCAAGCATCCGTGTCACTGGCGAGCCAGAAGGCGCGGTGCATGATCTCGCACCTGAAGTTCTGCGCAGGCGCGAAGCTCAGACGCAGCGCTGGATTGATCATGTTCTGCCAGGCGAAGTAACTGCTGTAGCCGTAGAAGGCGTAGGTGGCTCCAAAGAGCGGATCAAATCGCTCATGGCGGCCATCGGTGGCGTCTTGATCGCCGCTGGCGTAGTTGAACCACAGAGCCAGTCGCGGCTTCCAGGCGCTGCTGAAGGTGCGCCCCACCTCGGCATGCGCGGCCCAGGCTCGGTGAGCCTGCCCTTGCGTCTCGCCCCACTGCCCAGCAAGGCTAAGATCGTAGTCCCAGGCGGATTTTTCACTCCATTGCCCGAAAGCGTGCAGGCCGAAGGTGTGCAGATCACGCTGGATGGGCACGAGCCGGTTGTCGTCCTGCTCAAACCACAGCCAATACGGCTCCAGCACTAGGTGTGGCGACCAGCCGCGCCAGTAGCCGGCGATGCCGACGAGCGTGGCATTGTCAGTCGATTCATCGAGGTCGTCCACATTCCGATCCACCGGACGCACAGCGATGGCGTCGATCTCCCACGGGGCATTTTCATCGCCAAGCCGCAGACGGAAGCCGTCAAAGGCGCTGAGGGTATTGCGGTTGCGATTGCGGGCGATGATACGTCGATCCGCCCAGTCAAAGACCATGCGGCCAAAACTGAGGCTCAGCGGCTGACCGTCGAGAGCGTCCTCGAAACGCAGTTGCGCAAAGGCTTGCAGGAACTCGAAGCCGGTTTCGAGGTTCGGATTGGCGACACGGTCGCTCAGAAAACGGCGGGAGTCCTGCAACTCCACGGCCAGACGCAGGGGATCGAGCGGGCCTTTGACCGCGAGGTAGAGTAGGTTGCGCGTGACGAGCGCATCATCCGTGATCAGGCCGGGCGTGCTGTAGTCGTTCCAACGGTATTCATAGCGCGTGCGGGACTCCAGGCCGAATTCCAGCCAACTTAGTTCAGCGCTCAGTGAGTGAGCATAGTCAGGCTTCTCGGCGATGCGGTTCGCCGCCACGCTGCGGGTGATGACGGGCTTGAAGGGCGCAGAGTCAGCCTGGGGCATGCCGAGAAAACCAAACCCGGCAATCCCCAGCACCCACAGCCGCGCAGGCCAAGATGAAACAGGATGAGACATTTCCCCATTTCTCTCAGGGCGATCTTCATTCCTGTCAAAGCTGACCTTACCGCCGGCTTTCCGAAAGGGTGGATGAGGCAAAACCCTGCACCTGATGCCATCAACACAGGCCCAAGATCGGTCCAGCGTGTGGCAGCAATCAGTTCAGCGCCTCACGCACCGATTGGAACAGATAGTGTCCCCAGCCGTGCTGGGTATCGCCGCTCCAGTCTGGGTCGTAGTGCTGACTCTTGAAGATGAAGCGCTCAGGGTGCGGCATGAGGCCAAACACGCGGCCTGTGTCATCTTGCAGGCCAGCGATGGCGTGGGTGGAGCCGTTGACGTTGCTCGTGTAGAGCAGCGCTGCGTGACCGGATTTGACGTATTTCGCCGCGTCATCTGCCTCAGTCACCAGACGACCTTCCGCATGCGCGATGGGCAGTTCGAAGGTGTCTGGCAGTTTGGTGAGGTAGGGGCTGATTTTAGCCGTCGTTTTCTTCAAACCGACCCAGCGGCAAATGAAACGACCGCTGTCATTGTGAATGAGGCTGCCCTTCGGCAGCAAATCGAGCTGGGTGAGGATTTGGAAGCCGTTGCAGATGCCTAGAGCGTAGCCGCCCTTCTCCACGAAGGTCTTGAGGCGGTCTCCCAGTTTCGATTTCGTGATGAGCTGAGCGATGCGGCCAGACATCACATAGTCGCCATAGCTGAAGCCACCGGAAAAGACGATCATCTGCGCTTGGTCGAGTGCGGCAGGCTCAAGCAGCGCCACTGGCATGACCTCGGCGGTGAATCCCGCAGCCTCCAGGGCGCGGGCGGTTTCGGCGTCGCAATTCGTTCCGGGAAATTTGAGGAGCAGGGCGTGTGGCATGGGCGGTGATTCGTTGCGCATCTAGGCCAAGCCGCCGCCGCATGCAACCGCTTTGCCCGGTTGCAGACGCCGGGGCATGCACTAGCTTTGGAGCCTCATGTTTGAAAACCTCTTTTCCCCTCTCAACACCTTCATCTACGGTTTTCTGCTCTGCGGCATCTTCCTGGTGCAGTCGCTCTGGGGCCACTGGAAGACCAAGCGCGAACTCAAGCGCTACAAAGGCATGCTCAGTGACAAACTCGATCTCGATTCGAAGCAAAATCAGGACAACAACAAGGAACGCGCCAACCTGAAGCAGGAAAATGAGAACCTGCGCATGCAGGTCGCCCGCCTCAACGAGCGCCCAGACAACAAGATGCAGCGCGAGCTGGAAATCCTGGCCCGAGCCGAAAAACAGATGGTCATCAGCGCCCCTGGCTTTGCCCCGGCCTGGGAGATGGCCAAGTCCACCGCTCTCGGCCAGCTCGAAAGTGAGGAAAAGGGCCAGTCCTTCCCGCAAAAAATCTTCCGCAAGCTGATCGGCTCAGGTTCCACTCAAACCAACGTCGCCCTGCCAGAATCCGCTGCTGCCGCCGCGAAAAACGGTGAGGCCACCGCAAACGCTGCCTGATCCTGCGCGCGACATGACCCGCACAGAGGCCTACCTTGCGCTGAACCTGCTGCCGCAGGTCGGACCCGTGCGTGTGCGAAAGCTGCTGCGGCACTTCGGCAGTCCAGAGCGCATCCTCACCGCTAAATCGTCCGAGATTCTCCAAGTCGAGGGTTTTGGACTCACCCAGGCCGAGTCCATCGCCGGATGGGAGTCTCAAATCGACCTCGGCGGTGAACTTCAAAAAATCCGCGACCGCGAACTCACGATCCTCACGCAGGAAGACGAGCTGTATCCACCCCTGCTGCGTGAAATTCACGATCCACCCGTGGTGCTCTACGTCTGGGGCCAACTGACGAAGCGCGACCACAACGCGCTCGGTGCGGGTTATGCCGTCATCAGCGGTCTGGCGCGTGGCATTGACACGGCGGCGCATGAGGCCGCGCTCGCGGCCAAGGGCCGCACCATCGCCATTCTCGGCTCCGGCATTGGCAAACTGTATCCGCCGGAGAACATGGCGCTCGCCGAGCGCATCGCGCAAAACGGTGCGGTCATCAGCGAGTATCCGGTGGATCGCATCGCCGACAAACAAACCTTTCCCTACCGCAACCGAGTCGTCGCGGGCTGGAGCTGCGGCTTGATCGTCGTCGAAGCACCGCTGCGCAGCGGATCGCTCATCACCGCCCAACAGGCCACCGAGCAGGGCCGCACGATTTATGCCGTGCCCGGTCCGATTGACAAGCCGACCTCCGCGGGCTGCAACCGTCTCATTCAACAAGGTGCCAAGCTCATCATGGATGGCGCGGATGTGCTGGATGATCTGATGACGCTCTTCCCCACCGCGCCCAGCGCCCCGAAGGTGGAGGAACCTCGTCCCGTCGCCACGCTCACGCTGGAGGAAGAAATCCTCTACAACGCCATCGGCACCGAGGAGGCGCACATCAACGACATCACCACCGCCAGCGGCCTCACCGTGGCCACGGTCTCATCCACCCTGATGCGCCTCGAAATGAAACGCCTCATCCGCGCCCTGCCGGGAAGAAGGTATGTGCGGCTGGTGTGAGTTTCCCTATAGCGGTCAAAGCTGGTCGTTATGCCGCTTGCGTAACTCCGTCATTGACGGATGATGGCATGTGCGTTTGTCCTTTCGAGAAACCAGCGTCTTCACCCGCCAGATCACGCAACTGATCTCAGATGATGATCTCAGTGCTTTGGAGTGGGTCTTGATGGCCAATCCGGAGCGTGGGGATATTATTCGAGGCTCCGGTGGTCTGCGAAAGATTCGTTGGGCTGGTTCTGGCAGGGGAAAACGCGGCGGCCTCCGTGTGATCTACTACTGGCATGTGCCGGGGAGTGTCATTCTCTTCCTGCTTGCCTACCCAAAGAACGAACAAGCCGACCTCACCACCGATCAGATCAAGCTCCTGAAAACCCTCGTCCAAAACGAATTCCCATGAACGATCAACTCTTCCAACAACTCGTCTCCAGCATCAAAGAGGGCGGCACCATACTGCGTGGCAAAAAGAAAGCCTCCAGGCAGCGCACCCATCAGTGGCCGGACGCACAATCCGTGCGCGAGAAACTGGGGCTGACGCAGAGTCAGTTCGCCGGACTGATCGGCATCAGCATCCGCACCCTGCAAAACTGGGAACAAGGCCATCGCCGCCCCGAGGGCACCGCCCGCGCCCTGTTGCGTGTCGCCGAACAACATCCTCAGGCGGTGCTGGAAGCACTGCATGCGTAAAACTCCTGCATGAGCCTCACACGACCACCGGCGGTCTCCAGGCAGCGATGGCGGCACACGATTGGGGGTTCATGCCAAGCCGCTGCGTAGTGAACTCGTCCGGCAGCAGGATCTCCGTGGCTGAACCCCAGATGAGAGAGCCGAGGAAGTGCATTTCCGTGCGCTCTGCCGACTCCGCCAGCCACGCAAAAGCGCGATGGTAGAGGTTCATGAACGCATCGACATACGGCGCGACGGTTTCCGAAGCCTCAGAGGCCATTTTGAGGCCGGTGGCACGCATGCTGGCGACATCTGCCGACATCAGCGAGCCTACGGGCATTTCCGGCATGCCAGCGGGTTGCAGATGCTCGTTCAAGGTCGCTGCCCTGCCATTTCCGGTGAAGGGATACGGCGCACCGTCCATCGTGCGGATGATCTGGCGCACGAGATTGAGCATCTTCGGCACCACGGACTGAAGCGCGGTCAGGAAAGCGCTGGGATCATCGACATTGGCAAATTTCGCGCCCAAGGTTTGGAATGCGAAGAAGGTGGTGAGCAACTCACGAAAGGATGGCAGCGCCCCGGTCATGGCCTCATAAATCGTGACCCATCCGGGCAGGTCCTGGCGGCGCTGGCGCAACCATTCGTTAAGGTCCGCCTGCTCGCTCCACCAGAGCAAACCCA
>JAJTDU010000244.1 GCA_021298725.1 Verrucomicrobiaceae bacterium
GGTACCTTTTTGACCATTGATGATGCCTATGTGAACAATCGGCAGATCTTTCAACTCCCCTCCGAATGGCCAGCAGGCGACTACGTCCTGCGAATCCGCACCGGAGTCGCCAAGGCCATTCCACGTGAGCGCCGCTTCATGGAGTTTGGCCCGCAGGACCCCAGTGGTGTGTGCACGGTGATGAGCACGCATGAGATCACCGGCACGCCGGACAGCCCGCAGACGCTGGAGATTCCGCTGAAGCTCTCGGAATCCAAGGTGCGCCTCTTCATGCTGCGCGAGCGCGGTTCACACGATTCCGACGCCGCGGCCAGTCGCCTCTTTGCCGAGGCGAAGCAGCGCAACGGCATCGGCCCGGAGTTTGCCCTCTGGATTGACTGGATCGAGGCGGCCAGCGCGAGTGCGCCCGCTTTATCCAAGACGATCAAACAACACCGCGAGGTCGAGCTGCATGCGAACGCGATGGTCGGCGGCACTTACAATGGCTACTTCAAAGGCGGCTACGCGGCGGCGAAGAAGTTCATGGAGACCAAGCAGCCACAGAAGGGCATCCCGGACGAGCAGGAGGCGAAGTTTCGCATCCGTGGCTTCGAACAGCACGGGCCGACCTTTGAGCGCTATCTGAATGATCCGCTGACGAAGACCGGCTCCTACTTGACGATCTACAACGTGCACACCGAGGAGGTCATCACGTTGCCGCCGGATCAGCCGTCGGGCTGGCTGAAGACGAAGCATGAGATCGAGAAGGCGGCGCCGGGCGAATACAAGCTGCGCTTCCGCATCGGCGCGGTGAAGGGCACGCCGAAGGAGCGTCACTTCGTCGCGCTCGGCAGCCGCATGAAGCCGGAGGAGCGCGAGGACTTCACGTTGATGCAGACCTTTCAAATCAGCGGCAGCACCGATGCGCCGCAGGTCATCGAAGTGCCGGTGAGCCTCACCGCGAATGGTCCGCGGACCTGGGTACTGCGTGAGAAGCGTGATGTGAAGCTGGATCACGAGCTTTTTATGACGGCGCAGAAGGAAACCGGTGTCGGGCCGCCATCCGCGCTGTGGATCGACTGGGTGGAGTGGGAAGGCCCACTCGCGCCCGCGAATGCCAACGTAAGCGTCCCGCCGGTGCTCGCCGCTGCTGAGACGAAGGCACGCCAAGTGCTCGAAACCTTCGCCAAACGCGCTTTTCGCGGCAAAACGCCCTCCGCGGTCTTTTTGGACAAATTGACGACTTTGCACGCAACACGCCTGAAAGCCGGTGAGACCTTCGACAAGGCCATTCGTGAGCCACTGAGCGTCATCTTGGCCTCACCGGGGTTCTTATATCTTCAGGAGGCAGGATCGACAGGAGAATGGGGACAGAAGAATCAAAATTCTGCATCTCATTCTCCTGTCCCCATTCTTCTGTCGAAATCCGAACTCGCCTCACGCCTGTCCTACTTCCTCTGGAGCGCACCGCCGGATGAATCACTGCTCCAAGCGGACCTCTCGAAGCCTGAAATCATCGCCCGCGAGGTGGATCGCATGATCGCTAGCCCGAAGGCGGGCGAGTTTGTCAGCGGCTTCTTGCATCAATGGCTAGGCATGGACCGGCTCGATTTCTTCCAGTTCGACACCAAGCAGTTCCGCGACTTCGACGAAAGCGCCAAGGCCGCCGCGCGGCGCGAAGTGTATGAAACCTTCGCGCATCTGCTGCGGCACAACGGCAGTCTTGCCCAACTGCTCAAGAGCGACGAAATCCACGTCAACGGCCTGCTCGCCACCTACTACGGCATCGAAGGCATCCGTGGCGATGTCTTTCAAAAAGTGAAACTGCCCGCCAACTCACCACGCGGCGGATTGCTCGGCATGGCCGCCATCCTCGCGATGGGCAGCAACGGCGAGCGCACCAGCCCCGTCGAGCGCGGTGCGTGGGTGCTGCGCAAACTTCTGCACAATCCGCCACCGCCCGCACCGCCGAATGTCCCGCAGCTCACGCGCCTCGAACACAAGCTGCTCAACACCCGCGAGCGCTTGCTGGCGCATCAGGAAGAGCCGCAGTGCCTGCAATGCCATCGCAAGATCGACTTCATCGGCTTCGGCCTTGAAAACTTCAACGCTGCCGGCAAGTGGCGCACCGAGGAGACCTTCGAAAAGCGCGGTGTCGGCAAAAAAACCTGGCCCATCGACCCCAGCGGCCAGTTCTACAACGGCCCCGCCTTCCAAGACTACTTCCAACTCCGCGACCTCATCGCCGCCAAGAGCGAAGACTTCGCCCGCAGCTTCACCGAAGCCCTCATCGAGTATGCGCTCGGCCGCCCGTATGGCTTCACTGATGCCACGCTCGCCGATGACATCGTGCAGCGTGCAAAGGCGAAAGGCTTTGCGATGAAGGAGTTCTTCGTCGCGTTGGCCTCCAGCAAAGAATTTCGCAGCAAATAGCGCTGTGAATGACGTTTCACTGTCACCGCTCTTCCCCATGAACAACCGCCGTCACTTTCTCCAGTCCAGCACCTCGCTCATTGCTCTGCCCGCTTTGGAATCGCTGGGCTTTCGTCGATTTGCTTCCGCCGCAGCACCGGCGGCACCGCCGAAGCGTCTCGTTTTCCTCGGCTTTGGCTGGGGGATCACGACGGAGACGTGGTTTCCGGACATCAAGCAGACGGGAAAGGATTACACGCTGCCGGAGGGCTTGAAGCCGCTGGCGAGGCACAAGGCGGACTTCACGGTGGTCCAGGGGCTTTGGAACAAATACTCGAACGAAGGGCACTGGGGCAGCACGATGTGGCTCACGGGCGCGAACCGTTTCGCGGAGCCGGGGCAGACATTTCACAATAGCATCTCCGCAGATCAGGTGGCGGCAGCGAAACTGGGCATGGACACGCGTTTTGCCTCGCTCCAACTCAATGGCGGCGAGAACGCGGAGGCTTCGGGACATGGACCGGGGCTTTCGATGGCCTGGGATGTGAGCGGCAAGCCCATCGGCGGCCACAAAGGCCCCGTGGAGGCGTTTCATCGGCTGTTTTCCAAAGACACGACACCCATCGAGCAGCAGAAGGCCATGCTGGCGCAGAAGCGCAGCGTGCTCGATACGGTGATGGAGAATGCGAAGGCGATGCAGCGTGGTCTTGGCAAGAACGACAAGGCCAAGCTCGACGAATACTTCCAGGGTGTCCGCGACATCGAGACGCGTCTCGCCAAGGACGAGCAATGGATCGGCGTGCCGCAGCCGAAGGCACCGATTCCGCAGCCGCAAGAAGGCCTGGCGGGCAAGGAAGAGATCAAGATCATGTATGACATCATCATCGCCGCGATGCAGACGGACAGCACACGCGTGTTGACGTATCGCCAGCCGGTGAGCACGCTGATGACGAGCATCGGCATCAAAGTGGCCCCGCATGACATGAGCCACTACCACTCGACGATGGGCGAAAAGTATGCCGCCTCGCAGCAGCGTGATCTGGTGCAGAGCGAACTGCTCGCCGGACTCCTCGACAAGCTCAAAGCCACCAAGGAAGCCGATGGCAGCCGTCTTTTTGACCATGTCGCCCTCGCCTACGGCAGCAACATTCGCACCGAGCACAACCTCGACAACTGCCCCACGCTGCTGACCGGCGGCGGTGCCGGCATCAAGCTCGGCCACCACATCGTCGCGCCGAAGGACACCCCGCTTTGCAACACCTGGCTTACGATGCTGCATGGCATCGGCGTCAATGCTGAGCGCCACGGCGATAGCTCAGGCGTGCTGAAGGAGATCGTGGCGTAAGGCTGCCGAGATGGAATGCAGCTTTGACAAATCAGCATGTAATACATAGTTTAACCCATGCTCAAGACCATCTCCAAAATCGGCAATTCCCAAGGCATCATCTTTGATTCTGCGCTCCTTCAACTCGCCCGGCTCAAGGTTGGTGACGAGGTGAATGTGGAAGTGCATGCCGGTGGCACGATCACCATCGCACCGATGACTCCGACGGTTATTGAAGCCTCCAAGGCAGCTGAAACAGCCAAGCGGCTCATCAAGAAGAACAGTGAACTCTTCCGCCGACTAGCATGACTGCTCCTTTGTTGCATCCGACGATTGATGCAGTGCTCGCGGTCCATGCTGAGGTGCTCGCCGCACATGGAGGCAGTCCTGGGCTGCGTTCGCGGGAACTGCTAGAATCCGCCGTCGCGGCTCCGCAGGCAACCATGATGGGCGTGCCGATGATCTCCGATCCCATTGAGATCGCGGCCGCTTATCTGTTTTATCTTTGTAGCAACCACGCCTTCGTGGATGGCAACAAACGCGTCGCGCTGGCCACCTCTCTGGTGTTCTTGAGCGAGAATAGTCTCCTCAAAAACGAGGAACTGGACGCGGATGCTTGGGAAAACCTCAC
>JAJTDU010000034.1:0-13072 GCA_021298725.1 Verrucomicrobiaceae bacterium
AGCCGAGATCATCGCTGAGGATGACGATGACGTTGGGCCTCTCAGCGGCAAAGAGCCAAGGGCAAAGGGCGGAGAAGAGAATGAGGAAGCGGTTCATGGCGCGGGAACGTGGCGGAAGGCGCAGACTTGCAGCGCATTTCCCGAGGCAGGTGAGAGGTGAGAAGGTGCTACCACTTCTAACCTCTAACTTCTCACATTCCCCCCTGCCCCCTCCCCGCCCCGCCTTTCCCATTGCGGCAGCGGCGCGGTGCGGCACAATGCCGCCCGCCATGCCGACCCGTGCCGTCATTTCCTCCCTGCTCTGCCTTCTCAGCCTATTCATGACCGGATGCGAGACCGGCTCCGCGCCAGACTCCGGGCCCCAGGCCGAAGCACGCCGCCGTCAGATCGCCATGGAGCCGCGCGGGGATTATTACATCGGCCGCCGCTTCCACATCCCGCACACGCATTTCTGGGGTTACCTGCGCAGTCCCGGGCAGGACTGGAGCACGGCCCGGCTCGTCATCATGCAAGAGCGCTTCATGAAAATCCCGTACCGCCTGCCAGAGCAGCCTAACGACGGTGGTTACGCCTATGGCGACGACCACAACACCGAATACCGCATCTTTGGCGGCTACTCCGGACGCCGGGTGTTTGACCCGAACAGCAACATGATCCTGCCCGAGTTCGAACTGCGCCGCTGGGAAGTGCTCAACGACAGCCCCGGTTGGCTGTTCAGGCCCAACGAGCGCTTCAACGGCCAGCAGCTCCTGCGTGGCGAGCCCGGCTCGGCGCCCTAACCTGAATGACGCAACCAGAATGGCGAATGACGACTTTCGGAGCGTTCCCTCGTCATTCGGCCTTCGGACTTCATTCGTCATTTTGATTTCGTTATTCGTTATTTTTTCCCATCATGCCCACGACCGATCTGATCGCCGATCTCGAATGGCGCGGCCTGCTCAAGCAGTGCAGCGACCTCGAAGCCCTCAAAGTAGCCCTCAAGACGCAGCAGACCTTCTACTGCGGCTTTGACCCCACAGCAGACAGCCTGCACATCGGCAATCTGCTGCCGCTCATGGCGCTGCGCCGTGTGCAGGAGCATGGGCACAAAGCCATCGCTATCGTCGGCGGCGGCACCGGTTTGATCGGCGATCCCAGCGGCAAGGCCAACGAGCGCACGCTCAACACGCCCGAGACCGTGGCCGCGTTTGTGAAGCGCATTGAGGCGCAAATCAGGAGCATCCTCGTTCCCGACAAGACCATCATCGAAAACAACGCCGACTGGATCTGCCAGCTGAGCGCCGTGGAACTGCTGCGGGATGTGGGCAAGAACTTCACCATCGCCTGGATGCTGGCGAAGGAATCCGTCAGCGCCCGTCTGGAGAGCGGCATCTCGTTCACCGAGTTCACCTACATGATTTTGCAGTCGTACGACTTCGTCGTGCTCAACGAGCGCCACGGCTGCACCGTGCAGATCGGCGGCAGCGACCAGTGGGGAAACATGACCGCTGGCATCGACCTCGTGCGCAAAATGCGCGGCCAGCAGACCTACGTCGTCACCTTCCCGCTCATCACCACCAGTTCCGGCAAAAAATTTGGCAAGTCCGAGGCTGGTGCCATCTGGATGGACCCCGCGAAGACCAGTCCGTATGCCTTCTACCAGTTCTGGGTGAACTCCGAAGACCCCGACGTGCCGCGCTTCCTGCGCCAGTTCACCTTGCTCTCGCACGAAGAGATCGAAGCCATCGAAGCTGAGCACAACGCCAACCCCGGACAACGCAGCGGCCACAAACGCCTCGCTGCCGAAGTCACCCGCCTCGTGCATGGCGAGGAAGAGCTGCAAAAAGTCATCCTCGCCTCCCAGGCATTGTTTGGCGGCGCAGATCTCGCCACCGCCGACGTCGGCACGCTCATCGAGGCCACCGCCTCTGCCCCCAGCACCGAAGTCGATCTCGCGAACATCCCGCAAGTGGCCGATTTGCTCGTCACCCTCGGCCTCGCCACCTCCAAAGGCGATGCCGGCCGCTTGATGAAAGGCGGCGGCTTCTACATCAACAACCAGCAAGTGGATGCCGGTTCCGTGCCGACGCTAAGCGCCGATCATTTCCTCGGTGGCAGGCTCTGCATCCTGCGCAAAGGCAAGAAGAGCTACGCGACGGTGCGGGTGGCGGGGCAATTTCTCTTGGGACGAGGGAACCGCCTTTAGGCTTGTTTTGCCCAATCCGGCTTTAAGTTTTTGAGCCAGTTCTCTGGCAGCGAATCCGGTCGCTTCGAACATCGCGAGAAGAGGCCTGAACTACGCTTGTTACTGCCAAGTTTTTCATCGTGTATTGGCATTCGAATCAGCCCTGGTCCACAAACACCGCACGCTTCCAGATCGGCACGCAGGTTTTGATCTCCTTCAAATACCAGCGGCAGAGGTCGAAGGCCTCCGCGCTGTGTTTGGTGCGCACCTTGATGATGATGCTCGGCTGCTCCGCCGCCACGAAACCAAGCCGGTGCTGGATGAAGACACGATGCGGGCCATGCTCGCGTTCACCGCGTTCGACGAGTTCGCGGAGCATTTTCTCCGCCATCGGCAAATACACCGAGTAATCAATACCAGAGATGGCTTTGCCGTCCTCCGAACCACGCACCACGCCGAGAAACTGCACCTCCGCGCCCTCATCTGTCTCAAAGACAGACGCGGCGGGCTGGATGGGGTCTTCGTTCAGGATGAAGATGGGCGGCATGGGGCAGACTAAACCGCTGGATGGCCGATGGCTCATAAAACTTGTCTGCCAGCGCCGCTTTCTGATAGCGTTGGTTTTCAACCAGCCATGAAAAGCTTCCTTTTCGCTCTCCTCGCCGCCTCCAGCCTGCACGCCGCCACCCAGATCACCTGGAAGCGCCAGCAGCTCCACGGCGATTTTTACTCCGAGGGTGCCGCGATTGGCGACATCAATGGCGATGGCAAACCCGACGTCGTCGCGGGGCCGTTTTGGTGGGAAGGGCCGGCCTTTGAAAAGAAGCATGCCTACTACGAACCAAAGCTTTTCAGCATCAACGGCTACTCGGACAACTTCTTCGCCTACGTCCACGATTTCAATGCGGACAAACGAAACGACATCCTCATCCTCGGCTTTCCCGGCAAGGAAGCACGGCTGTATTTGAATGTAGCGCGGAATTCTGATTCCGCGTCAGGGGTGAAGTCAAACAACTCGGTTTCGGAAAACCGAGCTACAGAATACTGGCCCATGCACCTCGTCGCCGACGTGGTGGACAACGAATCTCCCGTCTTCACCGACATCACTGGCGACGGCAGACCGGAGATCGTGTGTAGCAGCGGCGGCAAGTTCGGCTGGTTCGCCCCGAATTGGGAGAAGCCCACGGAGAAATGGCCCTTCGTCCCCGTCACGGATGACCTGAAGGTCGCCAAATTCACTCACGGCCTCGGCGTCGGCGATGTGAATGGCGATGGGAAGCTCGATCTGCTCGAAGCACGACGCTGGTGGGAGAATCCAACCACGAACGAAGAACCAGGAACCACGAACTTCACCCAGCACAACTTTGCCGCCGGTGTTGGCGGTGGCGCGCAGATGTTCGCCTATGACTTCGATGGCAATGGCACCCAAGACGTCTTCACCGCCCTCGCCGCGCATCGCTACGGCGTGGCGGTCTTCCTGCAAACCAAGAACCAAAAACCAGGAACCGCGAACTGGAATCGCGTCATGCTCGCCAGCGAGCAACCA
Organism: Verrucomicrobiaceae bacterium; assembly: GCA_021298725.1. GTDB lineage: Bacteria > Verrucomicrobiota > Verrucomicrobiia > Verrucomicrobiales > Verrucomicrobiaceae > Prosthecobacter. Next base: position 3,711 of record JAJTDU010000034.1, read on the forward strand.
CAAGACAACGACTACGGCATCGTCTTCTCCCAGCCGCACGCCGCGTTTCTCGCCGACATCGACGGCGATGGCGTGAAGGACATCGTCACCGGCAAGCGCTACTGGGCGCATAACGGCCACGACCCCGACGAACGTGGCCACCGCGTCATCTATTGGTATCAAACCAAGCGGGATGGCAAGGGCGGCGTCGATTTCGTCCCGCATCTCGTGGATGCCGAAAGCGGCGTCGGCGTCGATGTGCAGGTTGGCGATGTGAATGGCGATAAATTGCCCGACATCGTCGTCGGCAACAAAGCGGGCGTCTTCATCCTCACGCAAGAACGGAAAGACACCACCGCCGACCTCACGCCGAAGAAGCTCTACGGCCCCGCGCTCAAACCGCAGGCCGAATACGCCAAAGGCCAGTCCGCGCAGGATGCGCTGAAGTCGATGCAACTCCCCACCGGCTTCAAAGCCGAGCTCATCGCCGCGGAGCCGGATCTCGTGCAGCCGATGGCCTTCACCTTCGACGAACGCGGCCGCATCTGGGTCGTGGAAGGCAACAGCTACCCGCAGCCCCGCGAAGTCGGCCAAGGTCAGGACCGCATCAAGATCCTCGAAGACCAAGACGGCGACGGCACTTTCGAGACGAGGAAAATCTTCTGCGAAGGCCTGAACCTCGTCAGCGGCATCGAACTCGGCTTCGGTGGCGTGTGGGTCGGTGCCGCGCCGTATCTGATGTTCATTCCTGACAAGGATCATGATGACAAACCAGACAGCGCCGACGTGCCGAATCCGGTGCCCGGTTTGAACTTCAAAGCGCAGATGCTCCTCGACGGTTGGGGCACCCAGGACACGCACGAAACACTCAACAGCTTCATCTGGGGCCCGGACGGCTGGCTGTATGGCTGCCATGGCGTCTTCACGCACAGTAAGGTTGGCAAGCCCGGCACGCCAGAAGAGAAGCGCATTCCCATCAATGCCGGCATCTGGCGTTACCATCCCGTGCGGCATGAGTTTGAGGTCTTCGCGCATGGCACCAGCAATCCCTGGGGGCTCGATTACGACCAGCATGGCGAGTGGTTCGTCACCGCCTGCGTCATTCCGCATCTTTACCACATCGTGCCGGGCGGACGCTATCAGCGGCAGGCCGGGCAGCACTTCAACGCGCACACCTACGAGGACATCAAGACCATCGCCGACCACGCGCACTATGCCGGCAATCCGCGACCCGATGTCACCTTCGACAAAACGACCGGCGCAGGCGTGATGAACAACGACACCAACGCCCTTGGCGGCGGTCACGCGCACTGCGGCCTCGCCATTTATCAGAGCAGTCTCTTCCCGCCGACCTATCGCAACCAGCTCCTCTTCGGCAACCTCCACGGCCATCGCCTCGTCGCGAACTACACCGACGTGAAAGCCAGCACCTACATCGGCAAACACGCCGCTGACTTCCTGCGGTCAAACGACATGCATTTCATTCCCGTCACGCAAAAGGTCGGCCCGGATGGGGCGCTGTATGTGAGTGATTGGTCCGACCAGCAAATCTGCCACCGCGGCAGTGGCGCCGTGGAGCATTGGGATCGGAGCAATGGAAGGATTTACCGCATCAGCTACGACGGCTGGAAGCCGTGGAAAGGCGATCTCGCGAAAGAAAGCGATGAAGCGCTCGCGAAACTCGCCGTGCAGACGGAGAACGAGTGGGAATCGCGGATGGCGAGGCGGGTGCTGATGGAGAAAAGCATCAACCGCAAATCGGCAGCGATTTATGTCCCGGAAATGTTGCAGCCCATCTCATCGGCCGGAGCAATTCGTTACATGTGGCTTGCTGCGAGCCAGACGACATTGTCCGATCTGCAATCTTCTACTTTTGATGGTAAACACGATGAGAGATTGGTTGCTCAAACAGTCCGTCTTGCTGCTTCAGACGGTGATTTTGCAGATACCGATCTCCGTGTCTTGAGTGATGCTGCCCAGAAACATTCTTCCCCCATCGTCCGCCGCGAACTCGCCTCTGCGCTCCAGCGTCTTCCACAAGATCAACGCCAAGACCTCGCCACCGCCCTCCTCAAACACGGTGAAGACAAGGACGACCCGATGATCCCGTTGCTCATCTGGTATGGCATCGAGCCGGTGGTGGCGGCGGACCCGGCGGTGGGGTTGCAGCTCGCGAAGGTGTCGAAGATGCCGAAAGTCACCGGTTTCATCTATCGTCGGCTGTCGGCGGATGACACGGGACGCACGAGCTTGCTCAAACTGGCTGCGGAGACGCCGGATGCCCTATTGAAGCTCGATCTGCTCAACGCGTTGGTCATGGCGGCACGAAATGGTCACCAGATCACGAAACCCGATGGCTGGAGCGAGCTGCGCCAGAAAGTAGTCCAGAGCTTTAGCTCGTCCGGTGCCGACAAGGCCAACGATGGCGATCACGGGCTAAAGCCCATGACTACTTTGCTCGAACTCGAAGCCTCCATGGGCATCGAAACGGCTCTGGCGACCTACCGTGATCTTCTCGCCTCCGCGAGCGCTCGAACCAGCGAACGCGAAAACGCGCTCAACGTGCTCCTGCAGGCCAAAGACGCCTCCACGGCCAAAACGCTGCTCCAGCTCATCCAAAACGACTCACCAGCCTCACTACGCCGACAGGCCATCCAGGCGCTCGCCTCGCTCAAAGACGCTGAAACGCCGCGCATCCTCGGCGCAGCTCTTCCCAAGCTCTCCGCGAACGAACTCCCCGATGCGATCAACACCCTCGCCTCGACCAAGGAAGGCGCGAAAGCGCTCTTGAAAGCCATGGAGGCCAAAACGGTGCCTGCGACGGCCCTGTCGCCGTTTTTGGTGCGCCAGCTCACCGCTTTCGACGACGCGGAGATCAACACCTTGATCAAATCCGCCTGGGGTGATGTGAATGCGCCGAGGGCCGATCTCGGCGAGCGAACGAAAAAATACAAAGCGCTGCTCACACCCGCCGCGTTGGCGAAAGGCGATCTTGCGAAGGGCAAGATGCTCTACATGGCCACCTGCGGCCAATGCCACAAGCTCTTCGGCGAAGGCCAAAACGTCGGCCCCGACATCACCGGCAGCAATCGCGCCGATTTGAACTACCTGCTCGAAAACGTGCTCGATCCGAATGCGGTGATTGGGAAGGCCTACCAGCTCAATTTGTTCACCATGAAGGATGGGCGAGTGATGAGCGGCGTCATCAAGGAGGAAAATGCGGCAGCGGTGAAGATCGCCATGATGGGCGGTGTGGAGTTCACGCTGCCGCAGGCGGACATCGCCAAGCGCGAGGTCTCGAAGCTCAGCACGATGCCTGAAGGGCTGTTTGATGCGTTGCAGCCGGAGATGGTCGTCGATCTCGTGAAGTATTTGCAAAGCGGAGCGGGAGGCACGCTAAAGCGTGAACAACGTACGGTTGAAGGGGCACTCGAGGGCGAAACGATGAAGGTGCTCGAAATCACCGGCGGCAAAACCGGTCGGCAAGGCATGGGCGGATTCGGCGGCGAGTGGAGCGGTGCGGCGCAGCTTTGGTGGACCGGCGGCAAGCCGGATCAAAAGCTCACGCTCGCGATTCCGGTTAAAGAAGCCGGGAAATACACGCTTTACGGCGCTCTCACGATGGCCCGCGACTACGGCGTGGTCAGCATCACACTCGATGGCAAACAGGTGGCATCTAGCTTCGATGGCTTCAACACTCCAAAAGTCATCCACACCGGCGAAAAGGAGTGGGGCACCCACGAACTCACCGCCGGTGAGCACCGACTCACCTTCACCCTCGCTCCACCGAATCCGAATGCGGCGCCGTCAAACATGGTCGGATTGGATTATGTGCGGATCACGAAGCATTGAATCATGAAACTGCTAGGTGCCCAAGTTCCGATCGTCGAGTTTGTGGATCTTTACGGCAAAACTCAGGCCACATCTTCCGTCACTACTGCTCTCCAAAACTCCATGAAGCTCACACTCGCCCTCCTTTCATCTCTCGCCGCTTCTGCTTTTGCGCTCGATCCTCACGTTGAGGCCGTGACTCGCATCGTGGAAGCCGCCAAAGGAAAAATCGAAAAGACCGAGGACGGCCAGAGCCTCAAACTTGTCGATCTCGCCGTGCCAAACACCGGCCCGCACGACCACCGCAAAGTCGATCCGTATGACGCCGCTTTTTTTGAGCGCCTCAGCCACATCACCACGCTAGAGTCGCTCAACGTGATCTCGACGAAGGCCAACGACGAATGGATCGCGCCACTCGGCAAGCTCACAAATCTCAAAACACTGCGCTTCACCAACAACGGCAAACTCACCGATGCGGGGATGGAAACCTTCGCAGGCCTCACGAACCTCGAATCCTTCTCCTTCGTCGGCACCGCGATGACGGGCAAAGCCTATGCCAAATGTTCCGGCTGGACCAAAGTCACCAAAGTGAGCCATCGCGGCAGCAGCATTGACGACGAAGGCCTCAAACAGCTCTGCGAGCATCTGCCGAATCTCGAAAGCATCAGCCTTGCCCACGCAAAGTTCACCGACGCAGGTGCCCCACATCTGGCCAAGCTCACCAAGCTTAAAGGCCTCGAAATCGGCACCAAGAATGCCTCACCGGCGTGCCTGAAGAACCTCGCCAGCCTGCCACTGGAGTATTTGCAGCTCGGCGATGGTCTGGACGCTCCCGCAGGCATCGCCGCCATCAAGGCCATCTCCAGCTTGAAGCGTGTCACGCTCACGGACTGCTCCAAACTCGACGACGCAGGCCTGAAACTCGCCGCCGACCTCACACAGCTCGAACAACTCGAACTCGGTCGCCTCGCGCTGCCAGACGAACGCATTCCACAACTTGCCGCCTTCGCCCACCTCAAGGAATTGAAGCTCATCGACCGCTCCAAAGGCTACTCGCCCGAAACACAGGCCAAAATCAAAGCCCTGCTGCCGAACGTCGATGTGAAATTCCAGTGATCCTTTGAAGTCACTGACACGACTCATTCTCTGTCCCGCGCTCGCGTGGCATGAAAAGGCCCTTCGCTGGCCGTATTAGATGCCTCATGCGCCCTCTCTGTCTCATCGCTCTGGCCACCACACCCGCTTTTGCGGTGGATTTCGTGCGCGAGGTGCGGCCCATCTTTGAAAAGCACTGCGCTGAGTGCCACGGCGCTGAGAAGCAGAAGAACGATTACCGCCTCGACATCAAAGCCGTCGCTTTAAAACAAATCGTGCCGGGCAAAAGTGCCGAAAGCCCGCTCTTTCGTTTCGTCAGCGGCTTGGAGAAAGACACGCCGATGCCGCCGAAGTCGAAACTCAGCAGCGTGGAGATCGAAACGCTGCGCCGCTGGATCGACGAAGGTGCCAACTGGCCGGATGGCGTGGATGTGGCCAAACTCGAGGACAAAACGGACTGGTGGGCTTTCAAGCCACTGAAAGTTTCAAGTTCCGCCACAGCCACCGCAGGCTCACGCCATGAAACTTTAAACCTAAAACTTGCAACGGATCGTCTCGACACCTTCATCCGCGCAAAGCTCCCCGAAGTCGGTTTGAAACCCGCTCCACGCGCAGACGCCCGCACCCTCGTCCGTCGTCTCTTCTTCGATCTCACGGGCCTGCCGCCCACTCCGGCGGACATGTCAGACTGGTCCGACCTGTCCGATGAACGCTACGAGAAGCTCGTCGATCAACTCCTCGCCTCCCCGCGCTACGGCGAGCGCTGGGCGCGCCACTGGCTGGACCTCGTGCATTACGGCGAGACACACGGCTATGACAAAGACAAGCCGCGCATGAATGCCTGGCCTTACCGAGACTACGTCATCCGTGCCTTCAACAACGACAAACCTTACAGTCGCTTCATCGAAGAGCAGATCGCCGGAGATGCGCTCTATTCGGGCACCACGGATGGCATCACGGCGCTCGGATTCATCGCGGCGGGGCCATGGGACTACATCGGGCACGCAGAGGTGCCGGAGACGAAGCTGGATGGCAAGATCGCGCGACACCTGGACCGCGATGACATGGTGCAGAACGCCATCGGCAGCTTCTGCAGCCTCACCGTGCAGTGCGCTCAGTGCCATTATCACAAGTTCGATCCCATCAGCCAAGAAGACTACTACTCGCTTCAGGCCGTGTTCGCCGGGATCGACCGCACGGACGTGGATTTTTATCCCGACGACGCCTCCATGCAGAAGTTCGCTGCGCTGCAAAAACAGAAGAAGCAGATCACCGACGAGATCGCCGCACTGGAGGAGCCTTTGAAAAAGGCAGCCGGTGAAGCCTACACCGCGCTCAGCAAGCGCATCGACGGTGCCGCTGAGAAAGGCGCGAATCCGAACGCGAAACCCGACTTCGGCTACCACAGCGCCATCTCGCCAACCCAAGACGCCGCGAAATGGGTGCAGGTGGATCTCGGCAAGAGCGTGCGGGTCGAGCGCATCGTGCTGAAGCCCTGCTACGACGACTTTGGCAAGATCGGCGGTGGCTTCGGCTTTCCGGTGCGCTTCAAGATCGAGGTGAGTAACGATCCCGAGTTCAAAACCGGCGTCACGCTGGTGTGGCGGAAGCATGACGCCACCTTCATGAACGACTTCCCCAATCCCGGCCTCAAACCCTTCGAAAGCGGCACGGCGGGTGATGACGGCGTCACGGGGCGCTATGTGCGCGTCACCGCCGTGAAGCTCGCCAAACGGAGCAACGACTACATGTTCGCACTCGCCGAGATGGAGGTCTATGACAGCAAAACAGGCCCCAACCTCGCCGTCGGTCGGCCGGTGAGCTCGCTCGACAGCATCGAGGCCGCACCACGCTGGCGGAAGGCGAATCTCACCGATGGCATCGCCCCTGAAAGCCGCACGGAGGAGGACAAACTAAAGCTCATCCGCGAACGCGATGCCCTCATGCTCGCACAGGCGAGCGAAGCCACGAAGAAGAAAATTCATTCCGCACGCAAGCAGCGCGATGCTTTGCCGCAACTGCCCGCGCCACAGAAAGTCTATGCCGGAGCCGTCCACTACGGCAGCGGTGCCTTCAAAGGCACCCACGGCACTCCGCGCACCATTCAGGTGCTCAAGCGCGGAGACATGAAGCAGCCTGCGCAGGAAGTCAGCGCTGGCACGGTGACGGCGCTGAGCGAGCTGCTTCAAGCTCCGTTCAAGGTGACCGGGGATCACGAATCCGCCCGCCGCGCCGCTTTGGCGAAGTGGATCTCGCATCCCAACAACGCCCTCACCTGGCGCAGCATCGTGAACCGCGTCTGGCAGCATCATTTTGGACGTGGCTTGGTGGACACCGCGAACGACTTCGGCCGCATGGGCGGCAAGCCGAGTCATCCTGAGCTGCTCGACTGGCTGGCGGCGACTTTCCGTGATGAGATGAATGGAAGCGTGAAGAAGCTGCACAAGCTCATCGTGATGTCGGAGACGTATCGGCAAGAAAGTGGATTCGGCTTTAGCCGAAATGATGCGGCTAAAGCCGCAGCCACTTTGGACGCCGCGAACCAGTGGCTATCCCACCAAAACCGCCGCAAGCTCGACGCCGAATCCATCCGCGACTCGATCCTAGCCGTCAGCGGCAAACTCGATCTCACCATGGGCGGCCCAAGCTTTCAGGACTTCATCATCGACAAGCCGCAGCACTCGCCGCACTACGAATACCATCTGCACGATCCCGAGGATCCGAAGAGCCACCGCCGGAGCATCTACCGCTTCATCGTGCGTAGCCAGCAGCAGCCCTTCATGACCGTCATGGACTGCGCCGACCCCTCCATGCGCGTGGACAAGCGCAACGAATCCCTCAGCCCACTGCAAGCACTCGCCCTGATGAACAACGGCCTCACCGTGGCCATGGCGAAGCACTTTGCTGCCCGTGTTGGCAAAGAAGCTGTCGGACTTGAGGCGCAAACGAAGCGTGCCTTCGTCCACGCACTCGCCCGAGAGCCAAAAGCCGACGAACTCCCCCCGCTGGTGGATTACGCGCAGCGCGAAGGCCTCGAAAACACCTGCCGCGTCCTTTTGAATCTGAATGAGTTCAGCTTTGTGGATTGAGGCCGGAGAGTCGCTGCAAGTTTGAAGTCGTGATGACGCTTTATAGCCATGACTTGGTCCCAAAACTATGATCCTCTCGGCAATCTGATCTTTTCGTCGCTCGTGGCAGCGTTGCCGGTGGTGGTGCTGCTGGGGTTGCTGGCGTTCTGGCATGTGCGGGCGCATTTCGCGGCGCTGGCGGGACTCGTGGCGGCGGCGCTGATCGCGGTGTTTGTTTATCACATGCCAGCTCAACTCGCGGGCATGGCGGCGGTGAATGGGGCATTTTTTGGCCTGTTCCCCATCGGCTGGATCGTGCTCAACGCGATGTTTGTGTATAGCCTGAGCGTGGAGACGCGACAGTTTGAGGTGATGCAGAAGCAGATCGCAGGAGTGTCCGGGGATCGGCGCATCCAGGCGCTGATGATTGCGTTTTGCTTCGGGGCCTTCATCGAGGGCGCGGCGGGCTTTGGCGCACCGGTGGCCATCACGGGGGCGCTCATGATTGGTTTGGGCTTCAAGCCACTCGAAGCAGCCAAGCTGGCGCTGATCGGCAACACCGCGCCCGTGGCTTTTGGTTCACTCGGCATCCCACTGACGACGATGGCGGACATCACCGGTCTCGATCTCATGAAACTGAGCGCGATGGTGGGACGGCAACTGCCCGTCTTCTCATTGCTCGTGCCATTCTGGCTGGTGGCGGCGCAGGTGGGCTGGCGCGGCATGGTGGCGGTCTGGCCCGCATGTTTCGTGACGGGAGCGAGCTTTGCGGTGATCCAGTTCGTGATGAGCAACTACCACGGCCCGTGGTTGGTCGATATCGTCAGCGCGGTGGTGGCCATGGCTGCACTCGTGCTCTTCATGAAGGTGTGGAAGCCGCGTGACGTGGCGGATGACACGGCTGGAGATACGACGAGCACAGCCGGTGCCTGGAAAGCCTGGCTACCGTGGGTTTTTCTGACGGTCTTCGTTTTTGTCTGGGGCACGCCGCAGGTGAAATCCGCGCTGAATGCCCTCTTCAATCGCGAGATCGAGGTGCCGCTGCTGCACCTCGCGGTCGAACGTGTGCCGCCGGTGGTGATTCATGCAGAGATGGAGAAGGCGGTCTTCAAACTGAACCTTCTCAGCTCTGCCGGAACCTCGGCATTGCTGGCGGGAATGCTCGCGGGCCTTTGCCTTGGCGTGTCGCCGCGTGAACTGCTTGGCATTTACGGGCGAACCCTTTGGAAGCTGCGCGTCTCACTGCTCACCATCTCACTGATGCTCGCGATGGGTTACGTCACGCGCTACAGCGGCACAGACACGACGATGGGACTGATGATGGCCTCCACCGGCGTGCTGTTTCCCTTTTTCTCGCCGATCATCGGCTGGCTCGGCGTGGCGCTGACA
>JAJTDU010000034.1:13099-18944 GCA_021298725.1 Verrucomicrobiaceae bacterium
TCTCCAGCAGGTCACCGCGAACCAATTGAGCCTCTCGCCGATTCACATGGCGGCCTCGAACAGCTCCGGCGGTGTGATGGGCAAAATGATCGACGCGCAGAGCATCGTCGTCGCTGCCGTAGCAACGGGAGGTCGTCCCGACAGCCCTGACGCGGGCACGGTGCTGCGCAGCGTGTTCTGGCACAGCGTGGCGCTGGCGCTGCTCATGGGGCTGCTGGTAATGGCGCAAGCTTACTGGCTGCCGTGGATGGTGGTGAAGTGAGCCGCGATTACGTGACAAGGCCCGCCTCGCCAGCAGCGTATGATTAAAACACATTCCGTCATGCTCAACCGCCGCCAGCTTCTTCAGACCACCGGACAAGGGTTCGGCGCACTTGCCTTTGCCTCGCTGAATGCGGCGGAGACAGCGCATCGTTCACAGACCGTCGCGCCAAAGGCGAAACGCGTGGTGCAGCTCTTCATGGGAGGCGCGGCGAGCCACATCGACCTCTTTGATTACAAGCCGGCACTGATCAAGCATCACGGCGAGGAGTCCAACTTTGGCGAGAAGGTGGAGGCGTTTCAAAACGGGCTCGGGCCATGGAAAAAGCCGGTGTGGGAGTTCAAGCCTTATGGAAAAAGCGGTCGAATGCTCAGCGAGGCCGTCGCACCGCTCGGCGCGTGCGCGGATGACATGGCGTTCGTGCATAACATGGTCGGCAAGACCGGCGTGCATTCACAGGGCACGCTGCTGCAGGCCACAGGCTTCAATCTGCCGGGCTTTCCGGGCATGGGCTGCTGGGTGAGCTACGCGCTTGGTTCGCTGAGCGACAATCTGCCGACCTTCGTCGTGCTGCCGGATCATCGTGGCTTTGCCTCAAACGGGCCAAAGAACTGGGACAGCGCCTTTTTGCCCTCGCAGCATGCGGGCACGATCATTTATCCCGGTGCTGAGACGCCGATCAGCGATCTGTTTCCGCACAAGTCGGGCCGCTACATCAGCGCGAAGGCGGACCGCGCCGGTTTTACGCTGCTGGAGCAGTTGAACCGCAAACACCTGCAGCAGCGCGAGGAAGACTCGCGTCTCGACTCACGCATCAAAAGCTACGAACTCGCCGCGAAGATGCAGCTCGCCGCACCGGAGGCGCTCGACATCAGCCATGAGTCCGATGCGATGAAAGCGATGTACGGCATCCAAGAGCACCGCAAAGTCTGGCCCACCGAGATCAATGCCGAGGAAGAAGCCGACTACATGGGCCGCAAATGCCTCGCCGCGCGTCGTTTACTGGAGCGTGGCGTGCGTTTCGTGCAGATCTGGAGCGGCAACGACAACGGCTTCCCGCGTCGGAATTGGGACTCGCATGAAGACGTCGAGCGCGATCACGGTCCGCTCGCCTGGGGTATGGCGAAGGCGGTTTCAGCGCTTATTCTCGACCTAAAACAGCGCGGCATGCTCGAAGACACGATCATTCTCTGGACCACCGAGTTTGGCCGCATGCCGAGCACCCAGGGCGGCAAAGGTCGCGACCACAACCCCTACGTCTTCACCAACTGGCTCTGCGGCGGCGGCATCCAGGGCGGCGTCACGGCCGGCGAAAGCGACCAGTGGGGCTACAAACCGCTCGATCGGGCCAATCCGACGACGTGCTATGACATTCACGCCACGATCATGCACCTGCTCGGCATTGATCATGAAAAGCTAACCGTCCGCCACAACGGCATCGACCGACGCCTCACGGACGTGCATGGGCATGTGATCCGGGATTTGGTTGGTTGAGAGTTTGCCAGTCTGGAGCGCATTCCCGCTGGCAATTGACCCTATCGTGACGGATGGCACGGGATGTCGCACCCATTTGCAGAACTCGGAGTCCCCGAGGCCATGATTCGTGGCCTGGAAGAGCTGGGCATCGTCACGCCGACGGAGGTTCAGAAGAAAGTCATCCCTTTCCTGCTGACCGACGGCAGCGATCTCATCGCCCAGGCACAGACGGGCACCGGCAAGACGGCGGCGTTTGGCCTACCGCTGCTGACGAAGATGAATCCCAAGCATCGGGACATCCAGGGACTCGTTCTAGCCCCCACGCGTGAGCTGGCCAAACAGATAGGCAAACAGCTCTTTCGCTTCACCAAGTACACGGAGAAAATCTTCGTCGAAGTGCTCAGCGGTGGAGACAACATCGACCGCCAAACGGAGGCGCTGAAGCGTCCAACGCACATTGTCGTCGCCACGCCGGGCCGCTTGCTCGACTTGCTGGAACGCGACGCTCTCACGCTCGAATTCGTGCGTTATGTGGTGCTGGACGAGGCGGATGAGATGCTGAGCCTCGGCTTCAAGAAACAGCTCACAGACATCCTCAAACTGGCGGCCATGCGTCGCAGCACTTGGCTGTTTTCCGCGACTTTTCCAGATGCGATCCAGGTTCTGATCAAGGGCTGCATGTCGCCTGAAGCACATTCAATCCAGATCGACCAGGCGAACGTGGTGAACCGCGACATCGACCATCGCTTTGCGATCTGCAAGCGTGAGGACAAGACCGCGTTCATCGCCAACTTCTTGAAGCGGCAGGCGGGACGCGGACTCATTTTCTGCCGCACCAAGGCGGGTGCGAACGAGCTGCATCAGGAACTGGTCTCACTCGGGCTGCCGGTGGATGTGCTACAGGGAGATCTCATGCAAAAGGAGCGGGACAAAGTGATGCGCGCCTTCAAAAAGCAGCGGGTCCAGTTCGTCGTCGCCACCGATGTCGCCGCACGCGGTATCGATGTCGAAGGACTGACGTTTGTGATCCACCACCAGCTTCCCGACCAGCGGGAGTACTACACGCATCGCAGCGGACGCACCGCCCGTGCCGGGAAGAAGGGCATGTCGCTCGCCTTGATCAACTCCAAGGAAAAATGGCAGCTCACCGAGCTTGAAACGAAGCTGCGAGTGAGGTTCAGCGAGTATCGGAAGTAGGAAGTCGAGATAGACATGCTGGGGGGTTCGGATGAACCAGCGGATGCGTCCGCTGGATTCGTCTCACCAGAACCGCCACCCTCAAGAGTCGAGGTCGTCTTGGCGTTACGCCAATGTCACCCCATGGCCTCTACGGGTGCAGTTTTGCGTCTTTACTCACGCGCACTGGCAGTATCCAAGCTGCTCCGTCCCCGCCCAACACATTCGCCCTAGCTCTTTTCGTTGATCCCTCCAGGCTCAGGCCGCTCTGCTCATCTTCATCAACGCGGCCCGCACCATGAGCGTCTCGCCGATGTTCTCGGCGGTGAGCAGGCCGACGAGTTCGCCACTGAGCGGATCAAGCACAGGCAGCGCCGGGCAGTTGCTGGCCCCCAGCGCGTCCAGGGCCTGCGTGAGATCAACGTCCGGCCCAGTGTGCTCAGGACAGGGCTGCATGACCTCGATCACAGGATGATCCGGGCCGTTCTCAGCCAGCGCGGAGATCAAATCCCGCCGCGTGAGCATGCCCTGCATGCCACCTTGAAGATCGAGCACGGGAAAGTCCTGCTGTGCACCGGCGAGCAGCAAGGTGACGCCGTCTCGCAGCGTGGCCTGCGGTGGCAGTGTGCGGAAATCGGTGAGCATGGCGTCGCGCACGCGCAGATCACGCGTGGCCTCTTGCTGGGTAACTGCCGAGGCTTCCTGACCAGCAGCCATGAAGATGAAAAAGGCGATCAAGAGCAGCATCGGGTGAAATGTGGCCGTGAGCAGCATGTAAATGGCCACCAGCATGGCGAGCCCCTGCCCGAGCGCGGCCGCCCAGCGCGTGGCCTTGCCATATTCGAAGACCATGGCCAGCAGCGCACGCACGACGCGGCCACCATCCATCGGAAAGGCCGGGATCATGTTGAAAGCCACCATGAAGACATTCCAAACCATGAGTTTTTCAAAGAAGTTCCCGGTTTTGCCAAAGTCATAACCGGGGTCGATGACAGCGCTGATGCCAAACACGAGATAAATGGCCGCCGCGATGATGACGTTCACCAGCGGCCCGCAGATCGCGACGACAAGCTCCTGCGAGGGCTTGCGCGGCATGCGCTCCAGCCGCGCCACGCCGCCGATGGGCAGGAGCGTGATGTCCGGCGTGCGGATGCCGTAGCCGCGTGCGGCCAATACATGCCCGAACTCATGCAGCAGCACGCAAGTCGTGGCATGGATGCGCACCTCGGTGCCAGCGAAGGTGAAGATGCGAAAGGACCATTTCATGGGGTAAGAGCTAAGTTTTGGCCTGCTTGGACGGATCGAAATAGATGCGCACGTCGGCGTCCTTGATGCCAAGGATCTCCTGGGCGCGCCGCAGAGCGTTGCGCGTGGCGAGGTTGGGGTTTGAAGGGCTGGCGGGGAAGATGTTGTCTTTGCCCACGACTTCCACCAGGCCGGAATCCTTTAAAACACGGTAAAGATCCTCCACCACGCCGCTGATGATCAGATCGCGCCCATCCATGCGCAGGGTGCGTACGAGCTCCTCGATGGCCATGGCGCAGGTGGCGTCGAGATGACGCGCGTTTTTGAGCCGCAGGATGATGATGCGCAGGTTCGGATCGACGCAGGAGCGCTGGATCTGCGTGCGAAACAGATCGGCGGAGGCGAAGAACAGGTCGCCCTCAACATGCACAATGGAAATGGCCGGATGCTGGCGCACTCCCGCACGCGCCTCGGTGAGGTGGCCTTCTGCGTTGAACTCGTACTCGACCAGCGACGGGCGGCTGGCTTTGCGCAGATACAGCACGATGGAAACACCGATGCCGACGAAAATGGCCACGTGCAGCGGCAGCATCAGTGTGGCGAACAACGTGATGTAAAACACCAGCGCGTCCGAGCGCGTGGCATGGATGGAGATGCGGATGTGCTGCTTGTTGAAAAGCGAAACGGCCACGCAAATGACCAGCGTGGCCAGCGCCGCGCGTGGGATGTAGGCCACGGCACCGCCCAGGGTCAGCGCCCCGATGAGGCAACACAGGCCGTTCCACATGCTGGCTAGGCCAGTGCGCGCACCCGAGGCATGGTTCAAGGCAGAGCGGGTGAGTGAGCACGAGGCGGGCATGCCGCTGAGATAAGCGCAGGCCAGATTCGACGCGCCCAGCGCCAGCATGTCCTGGTTCGGGTCCACGCGTTGGTTGGAGCGGCTCGCCAGCGTCTTGGACATGGCGCTGTTTTCCAGCGTGGCAAGGAAGGCCAGCGCTGCGGCGAGCCCGAACAAGCGGCTGGCATTGGCCAATGCCCCGCTGGCCATGAAATCAGGAAAAGGAGGCAGCAGCTCGCTCCAGGTGAAGGTGGCGTTGCTAAAAGTCGGCACATGCAGCCCAAACGCCGCCGGAATGAGCGCGAGCACGGAGATCAAAACGATCGTGACCGCAAACGCAGGCCAGCGTGGTCGCCAGCGCTTCAGGCTGATGAAGCTGGCCAGAGTGAGCACGGAAAAAGCGATGCTAAGCCAGCCCACATGATCCAGATGCGTGAGAAGGCGGTGGACGTGGCCCGGAAAGGTGATGACCAGCTTCCCGCTGGCCTGCAAGACCTCGCGCGGAATGCCCAGCAGCACCGGAAGCTGGTTCGCCGTGATCAAAATCGATGCGCCAGTCACATACGCCACCACCACCGTTCGACTGATGAACTGCGTGAGGTCCGCCACCCGCAAAAAAGCGCCCGCGATGAGCAGCGCCGCCGTCATGAATACCAGCAGCGGCATCATGCCGATCCGGTCCATGTTGGGATAAGCCGCGAAATACGAGAACACCATGAACGCCGTCGCATTCGTCGGCCCGAAAATCGTATGACGTGAGGAGGCCAGCAGCGGCCCCACCAGAGCGGCCACGGCAGAGCAGGTGATGCCGTATTGCAGCGGCAGCCCGGCGATCAGCGCGTACGCCA
>JAJTDU010000245.1 GCA_021298725.1 Verrucomicrobiaceae bacterium
TCCACCCCGGCCACACGACCGGACATCTTCAGCCAACAGCCACTTCTTCAACATTCACACAGGTGCAGATGAGGTGGCGATCGCCGAAAACGTTGTCGATGCGGGAGACGGGCGGCCAGTATTTAGCTTCCTGCACCCAAGGCAGCGGGAAGGCTGCGACCTCACGCGTGTAAGCATGCGGCCAGTCGCTTTTGGTGACAGACGCAGCGGTGTGCGGGGCTTGTTTGAGCGTATTGTCGGTGGCGTGAGACAGGCTGCTCTCGACGCCGATCATCTCGGCATGGATGCACTGCATGGCCGCGATGAAACGGTCTAGTTCGGCTTTGCTCTCGCTTTCGGTCGGCTCGATCATGAGCGTGCCTGCGACGGGCCAGCTCATCGTGGGTGCGTGATAACCGAAGTCCATCAGGCGCTTCGCCACGTCCTCGACGGTGATTTTGTGGAAATGGCTGAAGTCGAGGATGCACTCGTGCGCGACAAGGCCGCTCGAACCCTTGTAGAGCGTGGGGAAGTTGGCCTCGAGCTTCTTGGCGACGTAGTTGGCGTTCAGGATGGCCATCTTCGTCGCTTCGGTGAGCCGTGGCCCCATCATGGCAATGTACATCCACGAAATGGTACAAATGCTAGCGCTGCCCCATGGAGCGGAGCACACCGCGCCCTCGCGGCGTTCTTCCACCCAGGTGTGATGCCCCGGCAAATGCGGCCGCAGATGCGCAGCCACGGCGATGGGACCGACGCCCGGTCCGCCGCCGCCATGCGGGATGCAGAAGGTCTTGTGCAGATTGAGATGGCAGACATCAGCACCGATGCGGCCGGGCGAGGTCAGCCCGACCTGCGCGTTCATGTTCGCGCCATCCATGTAAACCTGGCCGCCGTGATCATGCGTGAGCTGGCAGATTTCGATGATGGATTCCTCAAACACGCCATGCGTCGAAGGATAGGTGATCATGAGCGCAGCCACCTTGCCCTGGTTCGCCTCGAGCTTCGCTTTCAGATCATCAATGGCCACGTTGCCATGATCATCACAAGACACAGCCACGACTTTGAAGCCACACATCACCGCACTGGCGGGATTCGTGCCGTGCGCGGAGGTCGGGATGAGACAGACATCGCGATGAGCCTCGCCACGCGAGGCGTGGAAGCGTTTGATGGCGAGAAGACCCGCGTATTCGCCCTGCGAACCGGCGTTTGGCTGAAGCGAGACGGCATCAAAGCCGGTGCACTCGGCCAACCAGGCCTCCAGGTCACCAGACATCGTGCGATAGCCCTCGGACTGATCATGCGGGGAGAACGGGTGCAATCCATTCACCTCCGGCCAGCTCAGTGGCATCATCTCCGCAGCAGCGTTGAGTTTCATCGTGCAGGAGCCGAGCGGGATCATGCTGCGATTGAGCGCGATGTCTTTGGACTCCAGACGATGCAGGTAGCGCATCATCTCCGTTTCGGAATGGTAGGAATTGAAGACCGGATGCGTCAGATAGACCGACGAACGGTGATGCAACGACGAGCAGTGCAGCAGCTGCGCGTCATCCAGCACCGGTGGCTGCTCGGGTTTGAAAAGGCCGAAAGCGGTGAGTAGATTGAGCAGCTCATCCTCGCGCACACGCTCGTCCAGCGCGACACCGACCGTGGTGGCGTCGATTTTGCGGAGGTTGATGCCGAACAGCAGGGCACGCTTGAGTAAGTCGTCGGCGTTCGGCACGCGCACACTGATCGTGTCGAAGAAATCGTCGCTCAGCACGTCGATGCCGCCACGCAGCAGCTCGCCGGCCAGCCACACGGCAGCCCCATGCACGCGTTGCGCGATGGCCTTGAGGCCCTGTGGGCCATGATAGACCGCGTACATCGACTCCATGACGGCCAGCAGCACCTGCGCGGTGCAGATGTTGCTGGTGGCTTTTTCGCGACGGATGTGCTGCTCCCGCGTCTGCAAAGACAAGCGGTAGGCCGTATTGCCAGAGGCATCTTTCGACACGCCGATCAATCTTCCTGGCAGACGACGCTTCAACGCGTCTTTGACAGCCATGAAGGCCGCATGCGGGCCACCAAAGCCAAGCGGCACGCCAAAACGCTGGCTGTTGCCCACACAGATGTCCGCACCAAATTCTCCCGGAGGGCGCAGCACCGTCAGCGCGAGCAAATCGGCGCTGACGATGAGCAAAGCACCGGCTTCATGCACCTCGGCGGCCAGTTCAGTGAAATCGTGAATGACGCCAAGCGTGTCAGGATACTGCACAAGCACGGCGGCGAGGCCTTGGGTGCCGTCATGCTTCCAGGCGAGCGCGTCGCCCACCTCCACACGGATGCCGAGCGCGTCCATACGGGTGCGTACGACTTCGATGCCATGCGGATGGCATTGATCTGAGATGAAAACGCGTGAAGCACCCGCAGCCTGCGCCACGGCAAGACCCAGCGCCTCGGCACAGGCGGTGCCTTCATCGAGCAGCGATGCGTTCGCGACATCCAGCGCCGTGAGATCGCGGATCATCGTCTGAAAATTAATGAGCGCCTCCAGGCGGCCTTGCGCGATCTCGGCCTGATAAGGCGTGTAAGCGGTGTACCAGCCGGGATTTTCGAGGATGTTCCGCTGAATGACCGGCGGCGTGAAGGTGTCATGATAGCCGAGGCCTATGAAGGAGCGCAGCAGCTTATTCCGGCTCATGATCTGGCGCATGCGGCGCAGCGCCTGCTCCTCGCTCAGTGGTGGCGGCAGAGTCAGAGCTTCGCGCACGCGGATGCCTTCCGGCACCACTTGGTCGATCAGATCATCAAGCGTTTTGAAACCAAGCGTTTGCAGCATGCTCTCCGCCTCAACGGCAGAGGGCCCCATGTGACGGCGAGAGAAAGTGGTGGGCATCTGGGGAAGCGGATGGAAGCCCCGAGATTAGCCAGCCGCAGACCCGTGTCACTTGCCAAACCGGTCCCAGAATTTTTTCTCTGACGCTTTTTTGTTTGCCCTTGGCCTCACGCAAAAAGGGAGCCAGGGCGGCAAGGTGCATGCGTAAAACACCGGCCCAAGGGCCGCGATGAAAGGATCGAGAAGAAGCCAGTCGTGCAGCCAAAAAACACTCCCTACTTTGGGGCGCTAGCGCCAGCGGATTAGCCGATGTGCTTGCGATAGGCCTCGGCATTCATCAAGGCGTCCGCCTCGGCAGGATTCGAGGGCTTGATCTTGAAAATCCAGCCGCCTATGAAAGGATCACGATTGAGCAGGCCGGGGTCATTGCTGAGCGTCTCATTGACCTCGACGATCTCACCGGAAACCGGCGCATAGATGTCACTCGCAGCCTTCACGGACTCGATCACGCAGACCTGCTGCCCAGCGCTGACCACAGTGCCCGGTTTCGGCGGATCGACGAAGACCACATCGGTCAGTTCGGCCTGTGCGTGATCGGTGATGCCGACCGGCGAAGGATTTTGCATCGGGTCGATCCACTCGTGGGATTCGCGGTAGCGGAGGTTGTCGGGAACGTTGCTCATGTTGGGTGTGGTGTGGAAAATGCTAGGCGACTGGTTTGCGATAAAACGGCTTCTTCACCACTTCCGCAGGAAAGCGACGGCCACGAATTTCGATTTCAATCGCAGTGCCGACGGCGGTGGCGCTCAAAGGCAGATACGCCATGCCGATGCCAACAGAAAGACTGGGAGATTGCGTGCCGCTGCACACCTCGCCGACGATTTGACCTGCATAAGCCACGAGATAATGAGGACGGGGCGGCGGAGCGGCGCCCGTCATGCGGAAGGCGACGAGCTTGTCCGGCAATCCGGCGGCTTTTTGCGCCACCAAAGCATCGCGGCCGGTGAAATTTCCTTTTTCGAGATCCACAAAGAAGCCGAGCCCCGCCTGCATGGGCGTACGGTCTTCGGAGAGATCGTTGCCATTGAGCGGATAGCCCATTTCAAGGCGCAGCGTGTCGCGGGCACCCAGCCCGCAGGGCATGCCGCCTGCGGCTTTCACGGCATCGACGATTTTGCGGAGCCACTCTGCCGCTGTTTCCGCAGGCATGAAGAACTCAAAGCCTTCCTCCCCGGTGTAGCCGGTGCCGCAGAGCCACATCGGCCCATCATGGGTCATCGTGACGAAGATCCTGTTGTGCTCTGGAAAGGAATCCGCATTGCCAAAAACCGTCGCGGCCACCTCACGCGCTTTCGGTCCCTGGATGGCAAGACCGGCGGTAAAATCGCTCGCGTTCGCCATCATCACGTCATCGTCTTTCGTGAGCTGGGATTCGAGATGGTCCCAGTTCGCGTCGATGCGCGAGGCGTTCACCACGAG
>JAJTDU010000246.1 GCA_021298725.1 Verrucomicrobiaceae bacterium
GTTTGCAGCCGCTGCGCAGATCGGTGGCGTAATGTGGGGCGCGGCTCATGGATTCAACACCACCGGTGAGCACGAGCGCGGCTTCGCCGGAAGCGATGGCATCAGCCGCGAGCGCCACGGCTTTCATTCCTGAGCCGCAGACCATGCTCGTGACAAACGCAGGCACGCTCTGCAGCAAACCGACACGCAGTCCGAGCTGACGCGCCACATTCATGCCAGAACTCGCAGTGAGCACCTGACCGAGGATGACTTGACTGATGGCAGGCTTCAGTGACTCCGGTACGATGGCCTGTGCGACAGGCAGGGCGAGATCAGCGGCCGAAAGCGAGCGCAGGCCGCCGCCGAGACGACCTATGGGCGAACGGCGGGCATCAACAATGTGAACAGGGGTGGAGTAGATCATGAGTGCGTGGCGAAACAGTCTGCGGGCATCGTTGTTGTGGAGGTGATGACGGGCGTGAATTCCATCTGGTCGAGCACCTGCGTTTGCAAGTCCATGCCAGGGGCCAGCTCGGTGAGTTGCAGACCTTGCGGCGTGAGGGCAAAGACGGCGCGCTCCGTGACATAGAAGACTTCCTGTCCGCGCCTCAGTGCCGTGGGACCATGGAAGCAGACGTGCTGAATGCTGCGCACGAACTTGGGATGCCGTCCTTCTTTAACCATCTTGAGCTGACCCGCTTCCACCGCCACTTCCAGCTCCCCGGCACGCAAGGTAAGACAAAACCCGAGCCGCCGGGCGCTTTGGGCGATGTTTACAAAGCCGCCGACGCCGGCGAAGCGTCCGGCGAAGCTGGTGACGTTCACGCTGCCTTCTGCATCCACCTCCACCGCGCCGAGCACGGCGACGTCGATGCCGCCGCCGTCGTAGAAGTCAAATTGCGCGGGCTGGTCGATGATCGCCTCCGGGAAGTGGCTGCAACCAAAGCTGAGGCCCGAGGCTGGCACGCCACCAGTGGGACCGCTCTCGACGGTGAGCGTGAATTCCTTCAAGCGTCCCGTTTCTGCCGCGACCATGGCCACACTTTCGGGTAGGCCGATGCCGAGGTTCACGATGTCGCCTGCACGAATCTCTTTCAGTGCCCGCTGGCCGATGATCTTGCGCTCGGAGAAACCCATCGTCGGCAAGGTGAACTCATCGCTGCGAGAAGTGACCAAGGACTCGTCAAACGTCACGCCAAAGGTCTGATCATGCTGTGCGCCACCGCTGACGACGATGTAATCCACCAAGATGCCGGGCACGCGTATGGACTTCGGGTCAGAAATGGAATCCACCAACTTCTCCACCTGAGCGATGACGATGCCGCCGTGATTCTTCGCCGCTTGCGCGATGGGCAGCACCTCGCCGATCAAACCTTCGTGCTCCATGCTCAGATTCCCACGTGCATCCGCCGTGGTGGCACGAATGAGGCCAACGTGGATGGGCAGGGGCATGTAGCGCAGCCAGGTTTGACCATCTAGCTCGATGCGCTCCACCAGCGGCTGCGTGGTGCGCGCATTCATGCGGCCACCGCTCTGCACGGCATCAATGAAGGTATTCAAACCGACCTGCGTGATGAGTCCAGGCCGCTTCGCCGCGATCTCGCGCAGCAACACGCTGAGCACGCCTTGCGGGAAGTTGTAGGCCTCGATTTCGTTCGCCAGCGCCAGCGCTCCTAGCTTCGGCGCTAGGTTCCAATGCCCGCCGATGACGCGTTTGATCAGTCCCTTGTGCGCGAGATGGTTCAAGCCGCGCTCAGCACGATCTCCCTGCCCAGCGCAGTAGTAGAGTGTGAGTTCACTGGGCGTGCCGGATTGCAAAAAGCCCGCTGTGGTGCCGAAGCGGCCCAGCGGCACGTTCTTGATCATCTCAGCACGCACGTTTTCAGGAATGGTCGCCGCCATTGCAGTGTCCACCACACCGGGCGCGATGGCATTGGCACGGATGTTCCGCCGCGCCGCCTCACGACTCAGCACACGCATCATCGCCTGCACGCCGGCTTTGGCCGCTGCGTAGTTCGCCTGACCGTAAAAGCCCTGGATCGCCGCGATGCTGCCCATGCTGACGATGGCCCCATGGTCCCGCATGATCTCCAGAGCGAATTTGCAGCACTGGAAGACGCCCGTGAGGTTCACATCGATCACCGAGTCCCATTCCTCCATCGACATCTTCGCGATGGTGCGATCTCGCAGGATGGCAGCGTTGTTGATGAGGAAATCGAGGCCGCCATGCGCCTGCTGGATGCCTGCCATCATCGCCTGCACGCCCGCTTTGGCCGCCGCGTAGTTCGCCTGGCCGTAAAAGGCATCATCCCCGGTGCTGCCGATGTCTGGATGATTCAAAACCACCGTGGCACCCGCCGCATGAAAAGTGCGGGCCATCTGCGCGCCGATGCCTTGTGAAGCGCCTGTGATGAGGGCGACTTTGCCTGCCAGATCAATGCTGTGACTCATGAGATTTATTTCGCTGTGTAGCCGCCTTCTGCCGGCAGATTTATGCCAGTGATCCAAGCAGAGAGAGGGCTCAAGAGGAAGATCAAATCTCCGCCAAGGTCGATTTCACCAGCCTTGCGTCCGAGTGTGATCGTGGACGCAGGAACTTTGCCCATCCCACTCCAGGCTAGGCAAAGACCAACGGTCACAGATAAACCAGCTCTTAATGCAGGAAGTGCCGCACGCCAGTGAAGCACATGGCGAGCTTGTGTTCATCGGCAGCGGCGATGACCTCGGCGTCTTTCACGGAGCCGCCGGGCTGAATCGCGGCGGTGGCTCCGGCATCGGCAGCGGCGATGAGACCGTCGGGGAAGGGGAACATGGCATCGGAAGCCACAATGCTGCCTTTGAGGCTGAGTCCGGCTTCTTTAGCCTTCCAAATGGCGATGCGGCAGGAATCCACGCGGCTCATCTGGCCCGCACCGATGGCAAGGGTGCGATCATGCGTGGCGAAGACGATGGCGTTGGATTTGACGTGCTTCACGACACGCCAGCCGAAGCGCATGGCTTCGAGCTCGTCGCGCGTCGGTGGGCGGGTCGAGGCCGAGAGCACGGAAATCGCTGTCCATGACCATCACGCCGCCAGGAGCGGAGCGGATGACGGGTTCGGCGAGGGCTTCGGCCACGCTGGGGAGCATCTGGATGAGGCGCAGGTTCTTTTTCTTCTGCAAAAGAGCGCGGGCATCGGCATCGAAATCGGGCGCGATGATGACGTCGGTGAAGATCTCGGAGATGATGCGGGCGAGGCCCAGAGTCATGCTGCGGTTCACGACGATGACGCCGCCAAAGGGCGCTTGCTTGTCGGTCTCGAAGGCCTTCTGCCAGGCTTCGCGCAGGTCTTCATCCGCGCAGCCGACGCCGCAGGGGTTGGTGTGCTTCAAAATGGCGACGGTGGGGCGGCGGAACTCCAGAGCGATCTCGGCGGCGGCGTGGATGTCAAGGACGTTCGTGTAGCTCAGTTCTTTGCCGTGCAGTTTGACGAAGTAGTCGCCGAAGTTGCCGTAAAGTGAGGTCTTCTGGTGTGGATTATCACCGTAGCGCAGCTCGGAGTAGAGCGGCAGGGAGAGATTGAAAGTCTTCTGCGTGGTCTGCTCCTTGTTTAGGTAGGCGGCGATGGCGGAGTCGTAGCTGCCGGTGCGCTGGAAGACCTTGCAGGCGAGGCGCTCGCGGGTGCCGAGGGTGGTGTCACCGGCGTTTTCCTGCATCTCGGCCAGCACGATTGAGTAATCCGCCGGATCGGTGATGACAGTGACCCAGCGGTGGTTTTTGGCCGCGCTGCGCAGCATGGACGGGCCGCCGATGTCGATGTTCTCGATGGCTTCTTCCAGCGTCACATCCTTCTTCGCGATGGTCTGCTCAAAGGGGTAAAGATTGACAACAACGAGGTCGATGACGGGAATGTCGTGCTTCTTAGCGTTGCGCTTGTCCTCATCATTGTCACGGCGTTGCAGCAGGCCGCCGTGGACTTTCGGGTGCAGAGTTTTGACGCGACCGTCGAACATTTCAGGGAATCCGGTGTGGTCGGAGACGTCAGTGACCTTCAAACCGCCATCCTTCAGGTGCTTGGACGTGCCGCCAGTCGAAAGCAACTCGACGCCGAGCGCCGCGAGGCCTTTGGCAAAGTCGAGAAGGCCAGTTTTGTCTGAAACGGATAGCAGGGCGCGGGCGATGGGCATGAGAGGAGGGAGGTTCGGGGGCGCGGAGTAAACTGCGCCCGCTGGTAAACAAGGTGCCTACCGGTGGCGTCTAGTGCGAGCTTGAGCATGGTAGCGTCGTCATACACGACCGCATCGACGCTGCGACGATACAGACCCTTTTCCTGGCCGGGGAAGCGCAGGTTGGGCTCGTAGCGGTCTTCTTGACCGAGCGCAGTGTAGTATTTCACGTCGCCGAGTGCGGTAGGGTATTCGGTCCACTCGTAGTCCGTCGGGTGGAGGTGGATGCGCCAGGCCAGAAGGACGAGGCAGCTCAACAGTAGCGCCCAGCCGAGCAACAGGCGTCCGGGCGTGTCGCGAAGTTCGTTGGCAGCCATGTGTGGATGAAAGACGCAGGCAGTGGCGTGGCAAGAGGGGATTTGGATTGTCATCCGCCCGCGCTTCGGCTTCGATGCGTGGCTTATGAACAAAAAATGGCGCATTGCGGGCATCAACTTCGATCACTTTCACATGGGCGACCTGCTGCGGCAGACCTCGGAACATCCGAACGCGGAGATCGTGGGCATCAGCGATGAACAGCCGGAGCGTCTGGTGGATGCAACGCGGAACTTTGGCCTCTCGCAGGACCAGGTTTTCACGGATTACCGGGCCTGCATGCAGCAGACAAAGCCAGACATCGTGATTCTTTGCCCGGCGTCGTCAAAGCATGGCGAGTGGGTGGAAAAGATCGCTCCCTACGGCACGCACATCATCATGGAGAAGCCGTTTGCAGGATCGCTGGCCGAGGCAGATGCGATGATCGCGGCGATGCAGCCGCATGGAAAGCTGCTGACCGTGAACTGGCCACTCGTCTGGGATGCCGGGCAGCAGACGGCGCATCGTTTGATTCAGGAAGGCGTCATCGGCGAGGTGCGCGAGTTTCATCACCACGGCGGCAATCGCGGTCCGCTTTACCATGGAGCCGACAAGACCGAGAAAGAGCCCAGCGCCGCCGAAAAGGCCGCGAGCTGGTTTTACAGCGCCGGGCAGGGTGGGGGATCGCTGCTGGATTACATGGGCTACGGCACCACGCTGGGCACCTGGCATCTGGGTGGCAAGAGCCCGCTCGAAGTCACCGGCGTGTGGGACGAGCCCGCCGGGCTGGAGGTGGATGAACACGCCGTGGCCGTGATCCGCTACAGCTTCGGTTTGAGCAAAAGCGAGACGCGCTGGGGCACCTTCACCGATCCCTGGACCTTTCAGCCACAGCCGAAGTGCGGCTTTGTGCTCAAGGGCACGGACGGCACGATCTCCTGCTACGATTACGAGAAAACCATCCGCGTACAGACCCGTGCCCGGCCCGAGGGCTACGAGGTGCCGGTGGACGAGGTCAAAGCGCCCAACCGCAACCCGGTGGAGCACGTCATTCACCACCTCGAGACCGGTGCGCCTTTGATCGGGCCGTTGCGCCTCGACATTTCACGCATCGGCCAGCAGATCGTCGATACCGCGTTCCACAGCGCCAAGGAAAAACGGACATTGAAGCTGGTGGAGGCGTAACTTTGAATGAGTTCGGAGTCTGCAAGCATGAGATCTTTGAATCAAACCCGGTGCTCGGACCCCGGTGGTGACTTGGAGTTGATTAGAATTGGGGGGGGAACGGGTTGCCGGTAGGCGCACAATTGCAAGCCCGCCAGCCGACCAGGGAAATCGTGCCGGTGAACGCTCCTAGGCGCGAACCCATCGTGACTTGAGTGCTCGTCATCCTGACCGGTAAGGTGCCCGCGCTGAGGCATCACTCCGCCACCTTCACCGTGATCAGCACGCTTTTCGAGGTGGGCGTCAGGCTCACGTCGGCATAGCTGTCGATGGGCACCAGGACGTTTGCCTCCGGGAAATAAGCGGCGCAGCTTCCAGCGGGCAGGTCGTAGGGAATCGCGAGGAAGCGGCGGGCGGTGCGCGTTTGACCCTGGAAATCGCTCGTCATGTCCACGGGCACCAGCGGTGAGATGCCCCGGGATTTCATGTCGCCCAGATTCATGAAGACGATGCGGCGCTCGTTGCCGATGCCACGGTAGCGGTCGTTCAGGCCATAGACCGTGGTATTGAACTGGTCATGGCTGCGGAAGGTCTGGAGCACGAGTTGGCCGGCTCCCGGCTGGATGCAGGCAAGGGCATGTGTGTTGAAGTGCGCCATGCCGGAGGCGGTGTCCCATTTCAGCTCCCGGGCTGAGTTCGGCAGGTAAAAGCCGCCTTGCTGCCGCACCCGCTGGTTGAAGTTCTCAAAACCCGGCACCACCCGGGCGATGCGGTCGCGGATCTGGTCGTAGTCCGTTCCCAGGTCCAGCCACGGCGTCCCGCTGCGGCTGCCGAGTGTGGCTGCTGCTGTGCGGGCGACGATTTCCGGCTCGGAGAGCAGGTGAGGGGAGGCCGGAGTCAGCTTGCCGTGCGAGGCGTGGACCACGCTCATGCTATTTTCCACCGTGAGGAATTGATCCACGCCATTGCGCGTTTCTTTTTCACTACGTCCGAGGCAGGGCAGGATCAAACCGGTGCGACCTGTGATGACGTGGCTGCGGTTGAGCTTGGTGGAAATGTGAACCGTTAAGTAACAGTTGCGTAACGCTTGCGCCGTAAATTCCGTGTCAGGGGTGGCCTGCAAAAAGTTCCCGCCTAAAGCGTAAAAAACCTTCGCTTTTCCTTCATGCATAGCCTTGATGGCTGCAACGGTGTCGTAACCATGTTGGCGCGGAGCCTGGAAACGGAACTCACGTTCCAAATTGCTCAGAAACCACTCCGGCATCTTCTCAAACACCCCCATGGTCCGATCTCCCTGGACGTTGCTGTGGCCGCGCACCGGGCAAAGCCCCGCGCTCTCGCGGCCAATGGCACCCAGCAGCAGATGGAGGTTCACCACCTCCTGGATCGTCGCCACGGCGTTTTTGTGCTGAGTCAGTCCCATGGCCCAGCAAGTGATGACTTTCCGCCCGCCTCGGGCACAGGTGCGGGCGACCTTTTGCATCGCCTCCCGGGAAATACCGCTCACGAGTTCCAGTTCAGACCAGTCTAGCGTCCGCAGATGGGCCTCGTAGTCGGTGAATCCGACCGTGTGCTCAGCTATGAACGCGCGGTCGATCGTGCCGTCCTCCGCCAGTGTTTTGGCGATGCCCTTGAGCAGCGCCTGATCGCCGTTGCCGCGCACCTGGAGAAATTGCTTCGCCAGCGGCGTCGCCATGCCCAAAACGCCTTTGACCTGCTGTGGGTGCATGAAACCCGTCAGCCCGGCTTCCTTCATCGGGTTCACCGCGATGATTTCTGCCCCGTTTTCCACGGCTCGTTGCAGGGAACTCAGCATGCGTGGGTGGTTCGTGCCTGGATTCTGCCCGATGATGAGGATCGTTTCCGCCGTTTCCAGATCCTTCAATGTAACGGTAGCTTTACCCACGCCCACGCTCTGGTTCATCGCCGCACCGCTGCTCTCATGGCACATGTTCGAGCAGTCCGGTAGGTTGTTCGTGCCGAATTCGCGCACAAAGAGTTGGTAGAGAAATGCCGCCTCGTTCGTCGCTCGACCACTGGTATAAAACACCGCATCATCGGGTGAATGTAACGCATTGAGCGTGTCTCCAATCACATGAAAAGCTTCGTCCCAAGAGATCGGCTCGTAGTGCTGTGCTCCAGGCCGCAGAATCACCGGTTGAGTGATCCGCCCGGCCTGATCCATCTCGAAATCGCTCATTTTTGCGATCTCCGACAGCCCGAACTGGGCGAAAAACTCAGGCGTCACTCGTTTCTTCGTCGTTTCAGAGGCGATGGCCTTGGCCCCGTTCTCGCAGAACTCAAACGCGCTGCGGTGGTCATCTGGGTCCGGCCAGGCGCAACTCGGGCAATCAAAACCCTCCCACTGGTTCAGGTTCAGCATCGCTGACGTGCCGCGCATGAGTCCGCTGCTGCCATAAACATGCTTCAAGGAATTCGTCACCGCCGGCACCCCGGCAGCGGCAGCCTTCGGATCATCCAGCTCGATCCCGGTGAAGGCTTCAGGCGGCTGGGAAGAAATGACAGTATTGGAATCAAGGTCAGGGGGCATCGGAGAAGTTTTACGTTAGCCATGCCATACCAGACGGCCCAAGCAAGTAGATCGAACTTGCATGTTCGATCTCAAGTCGAGCCAAGCATCGCCATTGAGCAAACTCGGAAGTTTCCTCTACACCTCCGCCGCGCATCCATCGACTTGCCATGACTCAGACAAATTGGCTTAAACTGGTCAGCGCTTGGTCCAAGAAATCTTGTTTGTAGAAGTCATGTCTACTCATCAGGGCAGTCACAAGGCTTCTTCAATCTCAAAACCTCCCTTTTTTAACTACAAACAATCAATGTAAAGTAAAACTGTGTTCTGAGAATCTAAATGGTTTTCGAAGTGCTCATTCAAACATGGCATCATGAAAAGTGACCAGATTTACAGACCGATGGGCTATTGGGTGCGTCTGCCTTCAATACAAATCGGCCGGCTCCCGCCAGACTACTGGATCAGCTCCTCCAATTCCCCTTCGCTCAAGCCTTCCATCATGGGGGCTTGGTCGTTGAGGGCGGCTTCGACGAGGCCGCGTTTTTGGGCTTGGAGCTTGAGGATGCGCTCCTCGACGGTGCCACGAATGGCCAGGCGGTAGGCATTGACGACTTTTTGCTGGCCGATGCGGTGGGCACGGTCGATGGCCTGGGATTCCACGGCGGGATTCCACCATGGGTCGGCCAGAATGACACTGTCCGCAGCGGTCAGGTTCAGGCCGTAACCGCCGGCTTTGAGGCTGATGAGGAAGATGCGGCAGTTCGGGTCTTTCTGGAAGCGCTCCACCTGGGCAGAGCGGTCCTGGCTGCTGCCGTCCAGATAGGCGTGATCGAGTTTTTGGGCCTGGAATCGTTCACGCATGAGGCGTAAAAACTGCACGAATTGACTGAATACGAGTATTTTACCGCCGGATTCGAGCGCGGATTCAACCTGGTCGTGCAAGGCGGCCCATTTGCCGGACAAATCGTCCGGTTCCAGCCCGGCCAGCGCCTCCGGCCGGATGCCGGTGAGGCGCAGATCGCAACAGACCTGGCGCAGGCGCAGCAGGACGGTGAACATGGTCATCTTGGCCCCGTTCTGGCCGGAGCGGCGGCGGGCAGCCTTGATCTCCTCGCGGCCCTCCTCCAGGATTTTGCGGTAAAACTCGGCCTGGGCGGCGCTGGGCACGCACCAGAGCACCTGCTCGATCTTTTCCGGCAGATCCTTCAACACTTGCCGCTTCATGCGGCGCAGGAAGTACGGTTGGGTCAGCTTTTGCAGTCGCTGGGCCGCCGCCTGGCCGGCGGGCAGACTCAAACCGGACTCGATCGGGCTCTCAAACCGCTCTTTGAAGGATTTCTGGTTCCCGAGGTAACCCGGCAGCGCGAATTGGAAAATGGACCACAAATCCCGCACCCCGTTCTCCAACGGCGTCCCGGTGAGGGCGATTCGGCCCGTGGCCTTGAGGCTGCGCAGCGTTTTGGCGGCATCCGTGTCGGGATTGCGGATGAAGCTGGCCTCATCGAGCAGAATCAGCCCGAATTTGATATTTAAGTAGTGTTGATTATCTCTGATGATCAATTGATAAGAGGTCAATATCACGTCATGGGCGGTAATCTGCCCCAGTGCCTTTTCCCGGCTCGACCCCTGCACTTGCAGCACTTTCATCTCCGGCGCGAAGCGCTCAAACTCCGCCTGCCAGTTCCCCAGCCATCCGCAAGGATGCCACCGCGTCCTTGCAGAATGCGGGAGGTCATCCAGCAGACGCCTTCCATTTGATAAGGCCGCAGCAGGCCCGCCAGCTCGCCGATCTGGGCGCGGATTTCCAGGTCTGAAACGGTCTTTGGGCCCCCTGCTCCGCTGTCCTCGCCGCCAAAGTAAGCCGCATGCGCCCCGTGCATCCGCGCTCCTTCCGGGGTCAGTTCCAGCGGCACGTCCCGCAGCGATTCTTCCAAATCGTCCACCGCCGCGAGGTCGAGGACATAACGCTTCCCGTTGCCCTGCACCGAACGCTGACCAGAGCGCACCAGCCGCAGCACTTCCGCGCGTGGCAGCCGGAAGCCGTCGGCTGACTCGTAGGCGAACTCCATGTTCATCCAGTCGCCACCGCCGGAGCGGCCCGTATCCGGCACAAACCGGGTCGTGGGCGCGATCCGCTGCACGCCTCGGGTGGCCGTGCGCCAGCGCTCGCCCTCGACAATCGTGGCCTGTTCGCGCAGGCGGCTCAACTCCGAGGCATAGAACTGCAAAACGTTCTCCCCGCCCTGCAAACGCCAGCTTTGAACCGTGTCCGGCTGGAATCCCAGCGCCTCCAAACGCCGCGAGAGTCGGGATTCGCCATCTATGTTGCGAACGTAAAATATAAACTCAGATGAATCATCTTGAAGCGGAAATGGCGAGCCTTTGCCGCTGACCTGCCCTCCTTCTGGCACCACCGGCCAGCGATGCGGGCCGTATCGGGCGATGATCCGCGCCTCGACACTTTGCAGCGAGCCTTCGAGGTGGATTTCAAACTCACAGGGCACCGGCGAGACGTGAAAGCGCTCCAGTCCGCCACGCAATTCCATTTGGAAGCATTCCCCCAAACGCTCCCCCTGCTCCGCCAGCCAGCGCAGCGGCCGGGTGGCGGCAGCGCGGCCCAATTCGGCTGCCAGGGTAGCGAGTTCGGGATGGTCCGAGGCATGGCGAAACAGCGCCCCGGTTTCCTGGCAGACCCACCAAGCTCCCCACACCGGACGCTGGGCACCCCCAGCCAGTTGCAGCCGCACGGTCTGCCCGGGAGCCGATTCCACGACCAGTGGCAGCCGCACCGGCTCGGCGGCGATCTGGAGCAGGCGTTCCTTGCCATTCGGCTTCCCGGCAAAGATGCGCGGATGATCCGCCAGCGTCTTGAGAAAGGTGTTCAGACCGTCACCCCGAAGCGTGATGGGCAGGCTCTGCGGCTGCTTGATCCCCTGCCCCGCCAGCCAGGCCGCGAAGGCTGAGGTTTCGCCCTCGCCCCCGGCCTCAAACTTCACAAACACCCCAAACGGCTCCCGCGCCTGCCCGGTGAGCACGGTTTCCGGCAAATAAATAGAAAACCGTCCCG
>JAJTDU010000247.1 GCA_021298725.1 Verrucomicrobiaceae bacterium
AACCGGGAGACATCATCCTCCAAGTCGATTCGCTTGCTGTGGCCGACACAGAAAGCGGAATAACAAAACTGCATGACATCCAGTTTGAACTGCGGGCCGGTGAGGTGCTCGGCATCGGTGGCTTGATGGGCGCAGGGCGCACAGAGCTGCTCATGCACCTGTTTGGAGCTTGGGGCCGCCGTATTTCCGGTCAGGTGAGGCTCAAAGGCCGTTCCACCGCTGGTTGGACGCCGGAATCCATCATTCAAAACGGCCTCGTGCTCGCCGCCGAGGACCGCCGTCGTTACGGACTGCATCTGGGGCATGAGATTGGCTTCAATCTGTCGCTCTCCTCGCTTTCCAGCGTCACGCGTGGCGGATTCATCCAGCGCAATGCCGAGATTCGACGAAACCAGGGCATCTTCGACTCGCTGCGCGTCAAAGCGACCGGACTGGAGACCGTCGTGGGCAAACTCTCCGGCGGGAACCAGCAAAAAGTCGTCCTCGGCAAAGCGTTGCTCACCCAACCTTCGATCATCCTGCTCGATGAGCCGACACGCGGCATCGACGTGGGCGCGAAGCTCGAAATCTACGAGATCATCAACCAGCTCACCGCCGAAGGAAAAGCCGTCATCCTGGTATCCAGCGAGCTACCAGAACTCATCGGCATGAGCGACCGGATTTTGATGCTCAACGCCGGCCGCATCGGCGGCTCCTTCACGCGCCAGGAGGCCACGCAGGAAAAACTCATGGCAGCAGCGATGGGACACGCAGGTTGATCGCATCCATGGCCCCCGAAGCCGCGTAAAATCGCCACCATGAGCAAACCTGCCCTCAACTCCATAGCCCCGGACTTCACCGCACGCGTCATTGGCGGCAGTTACAAAGACGGCGACACCGTGACCCTCAGCGAACTCAAGGAACAGGCTGTGGTGCTGTATTTTTACCCGAAGGACGACACACCGGGCTGCACGAAGCAGGCCTGCGGCTTGCGCGACGGCTGGAAAGCCATCTCCAACAAAGCGCTCGTCTTCGGCGTCAGCACCGACCCGGTGAAGAGCCACGCGAAGTTCGTCAAAAAGTACGAACTCCCCTTCCCACTCATCGCTGACGAGGATCAGAAGATCGTGAATGCCTACGGCGTGTGGGTCGAGAAGAGCATGTGCGGCAAGACCTACCTCGGCACAGAGCGCAGCACCTTCATCATCGGCAAAGATGGCAAAATCGCCGCCATTCTCGAAAAAGTGAAGCCCGAGGCGCACCTCGAAGCGGTTCTGGCGCTGTTGTAGCGGTCAATCCCGCGCCTTGAGCACGCCGACCATGTCGAGCTTTCGCAGCATGCGGCCGACGACGATGAAAGACGAGCAGGCGGCGGCAACGACCACGAGAACGGACACGGTGTAGGTGAACAGGCTGATCTCCAGCGGTAGGCGCACCGTTTCCGTGCGGACTTTCTCGATGATGAGGATGGCCAGCCCCCGGCCAAAGAGCAGGCCAATCGGCAACGCGGCGACGATGAGGATGATCAGTTCCCCCAGCAGCACGCCTGCCACCTCACGCTGCGTGAAGCCGACGACGCGCAGCGTGGCGAGATCACGACTGCGCTCAGAAAGGGCGATGCGGGCGCTGTTATAAACCACCCCGAAGGCGACGACGATGGCGAGCGTGAGATAAAGCTTCCGCAGGATGCCGATGCTCTGGCCGGTGGTACTGCGAAAGGCCTCAAGCTGGTCGTCTTTGACCATTGTCACGGCAATGCGCGGCGTGTCCTTGACCTCGCGCATGAAATCCTCCCAGCGTGCTTGATCCACGGCTAAATAAGCGCCGCTGACCACATCTCCCTCGCCCATGAGGCGATGCAGGGCCTGGATGTCCATGAAGGCGGAGACACCGGCAAAGTCCTCGATGAAACCGCGGATGGCGACGTTCAGCGTCGATCTTTTGCCCTCCAGCGCCTCGACTTGAATCACATCGCCAATTCTTGCGCCGAGAATCTGGCCGAGTTGCGCAGACATGACGACGCCCTCTTCCGGCAGCACGATGCGGCGGCCTTGGGCATCGAGCAGTCGGTTCAAGTCGGCGTCACGCGGCATGCCGGTGATGGCGAGCTTGCGCGAGTGATGGCCGTAACGAATGCGCGCCTGCACGGCGCGCACCGGCTCGGCACGCTGCACGCCGGGCAGATGCTCCAGATTGTGCAAGGCGCTGGGAGAGCCGGGTTCGGCAAAAAACACCACCACATCCTGCCGC
This sequence comes from Verrucomicrobiaceae bacterium, assembly GCA_021298725.1. GTDB lineage: Bacteria > Verrucomicrobiota > Verrucomicrobiia > Verrucomicrobiales > Verrucomicrobiaceae > Prosthecobacter. Next base: position 2,230 of record JAJTDU010000247.1, read on the forward strand.
TGCACCTCATTCCACTGATAGGTGAGCAGGTAGTCGATGCTGTCCGCCATGGAACCCGGCAGCACCATCAGTCCCGTGGCCAGCGCGATGCCAAAGATGGTGAACACCGCCTGCATGGGGCGGCGCTCGATGTTTCTCAAGGCCATGCGGAAGGCCGGGCTGCTGCCACGCGTGAGGCCGATGCGTTCCATGAGCGATGGCTTGAAATCCGCCGGCGGTTCCGGCCGCATGGCCTCGGCAGGCGGTAGCTTGACTGCCATCCACACAACGCTGAACACCCCGAGGATCGACGCGAACGCGCTGACCACGAGTGCGATGCCCAGGGCGCTGTAATCCATGCGAAACTTCAGCTCCGGGAAGCGGAAGAACAGATCGTAGATGCCCAGCAGCCCGCCACCCATCCAGCGCCCGACCAAGCCGCCGATCACGGTGCCAAACACGACGATGACAAAGGCGTAGTTCAGGTAATGCCGCCCCACCTGCCAGGAGGAATAACCAAGCGCCTTGAGCTGTGCGATCTGCTCCCGCTGCAGCCTCACCAGACGTGCGAGCACCGCGTTCACCATGAAGGCCGCGACGCTGAGAAAGACGACGGGATAGGCCAGCGACAGCGCATGCACCACTTGCAGTTCGTCATCGAGGCGCTTGGCACTGTTGTGATCCTCGCGGGTGTAGGCACCTTGCGCACCGTAGTCGGCCAGCAGACGGTCCATCTCCGCCAGCACCGGCCCCGCCTCTGCGCCGGGTGCGAGATCGACACAGATGTCGTTGAAGGCACCGTCGAGATTGTAAGGCACGGCGATGGCCTTGTAGTTCATCCAGAACACGCCGTAGCGTTTGTTGTCCGGCAAGGTCTGCCCAGGCCGTGCCTCAAAGACAAACTCGGGCGACAGGCCGATGCCGCAGACGATCAGCGTATCGCGGCGGCCATTGATGATGGCGACGATGTTGTCGCCGATTTGCAGCTTGTTCGCGAGCGCGAAGGATTCGCTCACCACGGCATGCCGCCGCTCGTCCGGCTGCGGCAGGCGGCCTTTGCGGATGAAGACTTGGTTGAGCGTCTGCGGTTTACCCTCCGGCAGGGAAACGATATGCGCCGAGGCCGGCTCGGTGAGGCCCACAAGGTCGAGCGTGGCATCCACCACCACCCGCGCCTCGGTGGCGGCCACGCCAGGGATTTCCGCCACGCGGTCTGCCAGGGAAAGCGGCGCTCGTTTGAGCGAGCCAAACACGTCCGCTAGCCGATAGCGCTGGTAGTAGGCGTCGCGAGTGCTCTCCAGCGTCAGGATGATGCTGCGCGTCATGATCATCATCGCCAAACCGCAGGCCATAACCAGGCTCACGGCCAGGATTTGGCCCTTCATGCGGCCGAGGTCGCGGAAGAGCTTCAGATCGAGCGGGGTGAGCATGATGGGTGCGTAGCATGGCGCGTGGAAGCACTGCCGCAAGACGCGGGATGCCGATCCTTCCTTGAAACCTGGAACGCGAGATGCGACACAGGCCCGAAATGAACGAGATCACGAAGCGCAAGAATTTCATCCCCATCACCGACGAGCTGATCTCCTACCTCGACCAATTTGGCCGCTGCTACTCGCTGCCGACGACTTACGACGAGCTGCGCGGCTTCTCCGAAAGCTACCCTCATTCCGACAAAGAAGGCAACCCCACCTACTGGAGCAGCGTGCTGTATCCGCGCGAGATCCAGAAGGAGCTCTACCCCAAACTGACCAGCATCTACTCCCAGCTCCGCACCGGGGATTTCCACGCAGTGCCGCATTTGTTCGTGGAGCGCGTGGATTACTGCGAGTTTGGCAATTCCCGGCCCTTCCGGGTCCGCGTGGTGAACCAGTACAACGACAACTACGACCACTTTTACGTCAAGACGGCCGACGCCTCGCGGATCTACGGCCTGGAGCTGGAGCACCTGCTCTCGCCGAACCGCATCAACTACCTCGTGCATCGCGGCGGCACGCTGGTGGAAGAGCACATCGCCGGCATTCCGGGAGACGCCTTCATCCGCGACTACCTGCAC
>JAJTDU010000248.1 GCA_021298725.1 Verrucomicrobiaceae bacterium
CGTGAGTAGCAGGATGGCCGCGCCAAACCACCACCAGCTCGACCAGAGGATGGTTTCTTGGGTGATGACCTGTTTGCGGTCGAGGGTTTGCAGGAGATTCGGCAGGTCGGTCGCGGCTTGTTCCTCGCGCAGGAAGCGGCCGCCGCTGTTTTGCGCCATCGCTTCGAGCAGCGGGCGGTTCATGGTGAGGGTGGCCCACTCGGGATTGCCAGCGTCGGAGACGTGCAGTGAGAGCCGCGCATCACTGCGGGGTGCGCTGGGGCTTTCGGCAACGGCGATCTCGTAGGCACCTGCTTTGAGCGGCGGAGTGACCGCACGATAGACGCCGACGTGCGTGGGGTCGGCCTCAAGCTGAAGCGTGGCGACTTCGTTGCCGTCGTGGAGCAAATAAGCACGGGGTTGGGCACCGGTGAGGATGTCGCCTCGGTCATTGCGGACGCGCACGCGGATTTCGGAGGTCTCCCCGGGCGAGTAACGCAGGCGGTCGGTGCCAAGGGAGAGTTTCTTTTGGTCGATTTGAAACGGCGGGGCGGCGATCCAGGCACCGAGCTGGACCCACAGGCGCTGGTGGTACAAATCGGCCACCTGGAAGCGCCAGCGCCAGAGTTCATCCGTGCCGAGGTAGAGCACAGCACCGGCACCGACCTGACGGAAGACCATCGTCGGCTGCTGCGCCTTCGCGAGGGTGATGGCGGCGGGCAGCGGCTCGATGGCGGAGTGCCAGTTCACCTTCGGCAGTGTGGGCCAGAGGGTGGCGTTGGCGCTGGGGCTGTCGCTGAGACGCAGGGCGTCGAAACGTTGGCCGTCGGTGGTGAGTTCGATGCTGGAGGCTTGATTCTTGATGCTGGTGGCTCCAAACCGCACGGGGATGAGCGAAGCGGTTTTGCCATTCGCCCACTCGCGCAGTTTGCCACGCTGGCCGTCGATCATGATGAGGCCGCCGCCGCGTTTTTCGACGAATTCGACGAGCCAGTCGAGGTGTTCGGCCTTGAATCGGTTCACCGCGGCATCGCCCAGGATGACGAGGTCGTAGCTGAGGAGGTCGTCGCGTGTTTTCGGGAAATCGCGCTGCAAGCTGCCCTTGGCGGCGTCATCGGCCATGTCGTCAAAGATGAGCGTGGCCTGCCAGCGCTCGTCGCGGTCGAAGTGGTTGTGAATGTAGCGCGTTTCCCAGCGCGGGCGGCCATCGACGATGAGCACTTTGCGCTTTTTCTCCAGCAGGTGGATGGCAAGCTCACGGGCGTTGTTGGAGCGTGTTTTTTCGAGCGCGGCACGATCACCACTCGCAGCGACTTGGATGTTCACGCTGCGCAGGGTCTTGTCCCGCTGTCCTGGCGCGGGCGGCGGCAATTCGGCCACGGGGAAGAGGAAGTCGAAGATCTTCTCGCCTTTGCCATCGGTGTTGAAGTCTTTTTTCCACAGCACCTTGCCTTGGCTCTCGATGCGCACGGTGGCGGGAATGCCCGCAGGCATGCTGTCGATGATGGAAAGGCGACCCTGGAAGTTCTCTTGGCTGAAGACGGACTCGGGCGCATTGACCTCCAGCAGGGACAAATCAGCGGGTGGCACCTCGGTGCCGAAGCCGATGGTGAAAACGGACGTGCCGCTGGCCTTCAAGGCCGTGCTGAACTCTTCTGGGGAGCCGCTGGCGTTGTGCTGACCGTCGGTGAGCACGACGAGCGCCGTGCCTGCGGTGGCAGGCCCCAGCGCGCTGCGCAGAGTTTGGTCGAGATTGGTGATGGGTATCGTCGCAGGTAGCTCAAACGCGGTGGGAAGCTCCCCCGAGGTGTCTTTGCCGTTTTGGCGGTGCCACCACAGCCGCTGCGTGTTGTTGCCACGCAGCGCGACGAGTTCGACATCCTGCGTCGCAGCCAGTTTTTTGAGTAGCGGGGTGGTGCCTTTGAAAAGCAGGTCCTCGGCACGCTGAAAGCGCGTTTTGGCCGACTTTTCGTCGCTGTCGTCGCTCAGCTGCATGGACGCCGAGTTGTCCACGGCGATGACGATGCGGCCCAACTGCCGCAGCGTGGTCACATGCCGCAGAACGGGCCCGGCGAGCGCCAAAACGAGGATGAACACGGCCAGCGAGCGCAGGATGGCGGGAACCTTCGCCAAACGCGAAGAGACGAACTTCAACTCACGGCGGTAGAGGAACCACATCGCCACGGCGAGTCCCAACGCGATCACGATCACCGGAAACGGCGGGTAGCCGCCAGTGAAGCGCAGGGTGGTTTCGGTTTGGGGAGTCATGATCAGGCGATGATGGAGAGCCGCTGGCGGTCAAGCTCAACGAGTGTGTGCGACTGCAAAGCGGTGGCAATGGCGGGAAGATGCGCTTCGAACATTTGTCGTGTGTCCCGCAGGCTCATATTGCCGGTGCGGACCAGCACCAGCTTCCACGGGCGGCCGTGCAAAAGATGGGAGTAGTAGAAATCGGTGTCCTTGGAGATGAGCACGCGTTGCTCAGCCATCGAAACTGTGTTGAGAACGCCATCTTTCGAGGCGTTGTGGTCCGGCAGATCGACCGTGTGAATGGCATCGTGGCCCGCTGCCGCAAAAACGCGGCGCAAAACGGGCGGAAGATGCGCGTCGATCAAAAACTTCATGCCGCGATGAGCTGCCAACTGCGAAGTTTGAGTGACTGGTTGGCGAACTCGATGCAGGCGAGCAGGTCATCGCGTTCCAGATCGGGAAATTCAGTCAGCACATCGTCTAAAGTGTCGCCTGCGGAGAGGTATTCGAGCATCGACTCGACCGGATAGCGCAAGCCCCGGATGACTGGCTTTCCATGGCAGATCTCAGGAGCAATGGTGATCCTGGATAGGAGCGGATGTGCGGATGGAGCGGTGGAAGTCATGCCAGTTGATACGGTTTATGAGCAGCGGTTTCAATGTCTTCGTCCGAGTCAGCCTTTGGCGATGCGTTGCTGAAGGAGGACCTCGAAGAACAACAGCGCTAACAAGGCGATGAGAAGTGGCTGCCAGAGTTCGCTGCCGTGGCGGCGGGTACGGTCGAGGGCTTGGTAGCCGGGGAGCGAATCGGCGAAGCTGGCTTCGTGGCGGTCGGCGATTTTTTTGATCTGATCGGCGGGGAGGGGCTTCAGATCGGATTCGGTGTTGTCCGTGTTGAAGGCGTGGAAGGACGTCTTGTCACTTCCGACGCGCTGGAGCTGGAAGATGCCGGGCTGCGCGATGGGCGGGCTTTGGACGAAGACTTTGTCGCCTTCCTGCTGGCTTTTGAGCGTCTGCGTCTGACCGGTGGGATCACGCAGGGTGAATTCAGCGCCGAGGTCGGTTTTTTCGAGGTTCAGACGAATCGTGGAGCCGACAAGCTGCCAAGCAGGAGCGCTGCCTTCGGTGGCGAGGTAGGTCGTCAGGCGCTGCATCAGCGGCACGAAGAAGGGTTGAAGCGGGAGATTGGTCCATTCGGCGTTTGCCGTGGTGGCGGCGGCAATGACGCGGCCCTGGCCGTGTTTTTTCTCCAGCAGCAGCGGGACATTGCGGTCGAGACTGAGGATGCGCTGGGTGGTTTCGTTGTTGGTGGGTTGCGCAAATTCGAACCAGTGACGGAATTCGGCGTCTTGCAGGCGGCCACCACGGGCGTCGTTGAAGTAGAGCACGCTGGGATGCGTGAGGCGCTGCATGAGGACGCGGGCGGGTGCGGCGGTGAGTTCGGCGCGGGCCTGGCCTTTGATGGCGGCGGGCAGTAGGCCTTCGCCTTTGCGGTAAAGCTCACGGTTGTACCAGTCGACGTCACAATCGGGACCGGTGAAGATGAGGAGGCCGCCGCCTGCTTTGACGAACTTGTCGAGATCGGATTGAGCGCGGCCTTGCAGCCTTTCGACGTTGGCGAGGATGACGACCTCAGTTTGCTTGAAGTCGTCGTCGCGCAGTTGTGTGCGGGGTGAGGGCGAGTTCGAGGAAGTCGGTGGCACCTTCGAGCGGTGCCGCGCCGGGTTTTCCGTCGATGAGCAGCACGTTGAGCTGATTGCGCACCTGCACGATGCTGTGGAAGGCGTTGTCGTCGGCAAAGCTGTCGCCTTCGAGGCGCACGGAGAGGGAATGATCCCCGACTTTGTCGAAGGCATGCGTGAACGAGAGGACGGCCTCGCCTACAGGGGCGATGGAAACACGGGCGGTGCGCAGGCGGGCACCATCGGCCTCCAGATGCACGGGAATGTCCTGCCAGGGGCGTTTGCCGTGGTTCTTGATGCGCACACGCAGGCCGATGGGCTGTGTTTCGGCCGCGACGAGCGCGGAGAGGTCGGCGCTGGCGATGCTGAGGTTCTCGGCGAGGTCGCTGCCGATGCGGAAAAAGGTGATCTGCGGCTTGGGCTCCTGTTTGGAGAGATTTTCGAGCGCTGGCAGCGCCGCGCCATCGGCGATGGCTTTCCAGTCGGCTTCTTGGAAATCGGAGACGATGACGACTTCGCGAGGTCGGTGCGGGCCTGATCGGCGACGCTGGCCCCTGGCGTGGCGGTTTTTTCCGCTGGAGCACGCATCGAGAATGAATCGTCGAGCATCACAATGAGCGATGAACTGCCAAGTCCGAGCGAACGCAGTGCGGTGAGCACCGGACGCGCGAGGCAAAGGGCGAGGACGATGGGAATGGCGATGCGTGTGATGAGCAGAAGAAGCTGCTCGATCTTCATCTTACGCTTCCTTTGGCGGATGACCTCGTGGAGGAGATGCATCGCGCCCCAACGCACGGTGACGACCTTGCGCTTGTTGAGCAGATGGATGATCAGCGGGATAAGGAAGGCCGCTGCGCCCGCCAGGAGAGCGATGTTGAGGAAATTCATCGCATTCTCAGGGCTAGGTAACTCCGCAGGGCGGCAGAGTGCGATTCATCTGTCGGGAGACTCAAGTAATCGACTTGGTGTTTGCGGAAACCGTCTTTGAGCTGCTCGGCGAAGATTTTCTGCACTTCGAGGTAGCGCTGACGCACGGTGGCGGGATCGAGGAGGAGGAAGTCGTCGTCGTTTTCGAGGTTCTCGAAGCGTGCCCAGTTGCCGAAGGGGAAGTCGATCTCGTCGCGGTCCCAGAGCTGGAGGGCGATGACCTCGTGGCCTTTTTTGCGCAGGACGCCGATGGATTGCAGCAGCGCGGCGGGATCGTCGAAGAAGTCGCTGATGAGGATGATGAGACCCCGACGTTTGAGACGTTGGGCGAGGGATTCGATGACGGGAGCGAGACTGGTATCCTTGCCGGGCGCGGTTTTGACCATCGCTTCGAGCAGGAGGTGCAGATGGGTGATCTTGGTGCGGCAGGGAATCACTTCGCGCACTTTGGAGTCGAAGGTGATGAGGCCGACGGCATCCTGCTGACTCATGAGCAGGTAAGCGAGTGAAGCGGCGAGTTTGCGGGCGTAGTCGAACTTGAGGATGCCTTTGCCGCCGCGGTAGTTCATGCTGCCGCTGGCATCGAGGACGATGGTGGCGCGGAGATTGGTCTCCTCATCGTATTCGCGGATGTAGAAGCGGTCGCTGCGGCCAAAGACCTTCCAGTCGAGGCGGCGGATCTCATCGCCCTGCACATACGGACGATGCTGGCGGAACTCGACGCTGAACCCTTTGTGCGGCGAGGCGTGATGCCCAGTGGTGAAACCCTCGACGACGGTACGGGCGAAGAGCTGCAGGGTTTGCAGGGACGTGATGTCTTCGGCTTGGAGGATGTCGGAGAGGGTAGCCACTGGGGCGTGAATTAGGGTGCTGGTGACGTGGCGGGGGAGAATGACGAAACCAGAATGACGACTGGCGAAAGAATGACGAGGCTCGAATGACGAAGGGTCGGCGACATGGGGCGCTTGATTCGGGCTTCGAGCATTCGGGCTTAGTTCGTCATTCGGATTTACTCATTCGTCATTCTTTGAAGAGCCGGCTCACAGCACCCGGGCAGCGCTCTTTTTCGTCGTCTTGATGATCTCGGCGATGATTTGATCCACCGTGATGCCTTCGGCTTCGGCGTGGAAGGTGGGCACAAGGCGATGGCGCAGGGCAGGGGTGGCGAGGGCTTCGATGTCGTCAGTGGTGACGTGGGTGCGGCCCTGGAGCAAGGCGCGGACTTTGCCAGCGAGGACCAGCATCTGGCTGGCACGCGGCCCAGCACCCCAGCCGAGCATGCTTTTCACGTATTCGGAGGCTCCTGGCTCGTTCGGACGGGTGGAGCGGACGAGGTCGAGCACGAAGTCGATGACATGATCAGGCACGGGGACTTTGCGTGCGAGTTGTTGCGCGGCTTGCAGATCCTCAGCGGTGAGCACGGCGTCGATCTCCTGGCTTTCTGTGCCGGTGGTGCGGTTGACGATCTCGCGTTCGTCGTCGCGCGTGGGGTAATCGACTTTGATGAGGAAGAGGAAGCGGTCTTTTTGCGCCTCGGGAAGGGGATAGGTGCCTTCCTGCTCGATGGGGTTCTGCGTGGCGAGCACAAAGAAGGGTTTTGGCAGTGCGAAGGTCTCTTGACCGACGGTGACGTGCTTTTCCTGCATTGCTTCAAGCAAGGCTGCCTGAGTTTTGGGCGGAGTACGGTTGATTTCGTCGGCGAGGATGATCTGGCTGAAAATCGGGCCGTGCTGGAAGGTGAGCTTGCGGCGGCCGGTTTCGGCATCTTCCTGGATGATCTCGGTGCCGGTGATGTCGGCGGGCATCAAATCGGGCGTGAACTGGATGCGGCGGAAGCTGAGGTGCATCGCGTCGGCGAGCGATTTGACGAGAAGCGTCTTGGCGAGGCCGGGCACGCCTTCGAGCAGACTATGGCCGCCTGCGGCGAGAGCGATGAAGAGCTGCTCAATGACGGCCTCCTGTCCGACGATGCGCCTGCCAAGGGCGGTTTTGAGTTTTTGGAAATTGGCGACGAGGGCGGCGGCGGAGGCGGTGTCGGACATGAGAAGAGGAAAGGACGAATGACGAAAGCAAAATGACGAATGCCAGTGTGGCGGGGAACACGAGGCCGCCAAGCCTGTTCTTTCCTTCAAGTTACTTTCGGCTGACGCAGGCGACGGCCATGGCGGCGATGCCTTCCTCACGCCCGACAAAACCGAGGCGCTCGTTGGTGGTGGCTTTGACGCCGACTTGGTCAGGCTGGATGCCCAAAGCGGTGGCGATGTGCTGCTTCATAGCGGCGGCGTGCGGCATGACGCGTGGTGCCTCGGCGATGAGGCTGGAATCGACATTCTCAATGCGCATGCCCTTTTCAGCGGCGATCTGGGCGCATTTTTCGAGAATTTTGAGGCTGCTGATGCCTTCGATGCTGGGATCGCTGGGCGTAAACCAGTGGCCGATGTCGGGTTCACCCAAAGCACCGAGAACGGCGTCCGCGATGGCGTGGCTGAGAACGTCAGCATCGGAATGGCCCTGCAAACCACGGCTGTGTGGGATGGTGACCCCTCCGAGCACAAGCGGGCGGCCTTCAGCGAAGGGATGAACGTCGTAGCCAATGCCAGTGCGAACCATAAAAAATGACGATAGAGGAAATCAGAAGGACGAATGAATGAAAAAGGATGAATCGCGAACGCATTCGGCATTCGAGGATTCGTCCTGGGTCATTCCCGCCGCAGGCGGTCCTTAGGCATTGTGGTCAGCAGCCTTTTTCAGACTGGCGAGTACTTCAGAAATGTTGAGGTCGATGCGTTGACGGTTGAGGAAGTGGCTGACTTTCTCGTAGCCGGCCTCGGTGAGATGATTCAAAGCAGTGACGAAATGCTCACCAACGCGGACGGGACGATGAGAATCGGAGCCGAGGACGACTGGGATTTTGCGGTCGGCCATCATGCGGAGCATTTCGAGGCCGGGATTCATCTCGGAGTAGCTTTTATTGAGGCCAGAGGAGTTCAACTCCATGGCGACGCCTGTTGCGGCAATGCGATCAAGCACCGTGGACACGGTGTTTTTGACGATGGCGAAGCACCAAGAGTCCGGATGGTAGTTTTTGACCAAATCGGGATGTGCAAGGCAGTCGTAGAGACCGGACTCGGCGGATTTGGCAAGGTGGTCAAAATAGGTGCGGCGGAAGTTCTCGATGGTGCCGGTCTCGTACTTGTTGAGGTACTCTTTGGCCTGCCAATGGACGGCACCAAGGATGTAGTGGAAGTCGGCCCGTTGGTGTAATTTGGCGATGTATTCTTCGCAGCCAGGGTAGTACTCGCTCTCAATGCCGAGGCGGATGTCGAGCTTGCCTTTGAAGGCGTTGGCAGCGCGTTGCACGATGGCGACGTAGGTGTCGAATTCGGTCTCGGACATGCGAACAGAGGGCCAGAAGCCATCGGGCATGGGGCAGTGGCAGGTGAAGATGATCCCTTTGAGTCCGGCTTTGACTGCCTGCTGGGCGTACTCTTCAGGCTCTCCCCAGGCATGTTTGCACAATGGCGTGTGCATGTGAGAGTCGTAAAACAAAGCGCCAGACTTGGTCGGGCCAGGGGCGGGTAGAGGCAGTGAAGGAGCTTTGACGGCCAGCGGGGCT
>JAJTDU010000035.1 GCA_021298725.1 Verrucomicrobiaceae bacterium
CGTATGAGCAGGTCTTCGTCGCACCTGAAGGCGGGCGTGATGTCGTCACGACGTTGAATTTGGACACGCAGCGTGTCGCCGAAAGCGCCCTCGACAAATCCGGCAAACGCGGAGCCATCGTACTCGTGGATGCCTTCACTGGCGACATCCGCGCGATGGCAAGCAATCCACGTTTTGATCCGAATGCCTTCGCGCGTGGCATTTCCAGCAGCGACTTCGCCGCGCTGACGCAGAACATCGATGGACCGCTCTTTGATCGCGCCGTGCAGGGCAGTTATCCTCCAGGATCGGTCTTCAAGCCCCTCGTGGTCATGGCCGGCATGCGCGCAGCGACGGTGGACGCGTTTCGCGAGTTTGAATGCGGCCCCACGCTCATGATCGACGGACGCGAGTTCGACAACTGGTCCAAGGATGACAGTGGCTGGTTCAATGCGCGCGCCGCCATCATCCGCTCCTGCAACACATATTTCTATCAGTCCGCCATGGTGACGCGGGACATGCCCATTCTTTTCATGGCGCACGAGTTTGGTCTCGGCCAAGCACCCGTGCTGCCTCTGCAAGCCTCCGCGGGCTCGCTGCCGAAGCGGGCACCGTCGAATCACGATCTTGCGAATCTGTCCATCGGCCAGGGCGTCACGGAAGCCTCGCCGCTGCAAATGGCGATGGTGATGGCCACCATTGCCAACGGTGCCTGCCGTCCACGTCCACGACTGGTGATCCAGACGCAGTCCCAGTCCGGCCAGGTCGGCGATGTGACCAGCCCTGCGCGTGAAGCGCTCATTCCTGTGGGCGATTCTGATCTCGAAATCGTGCGGCACGCCATGTTTGGCGTGGTCAATCATGCGAAAGGCACTGGCAAGGCGGCACGCTTGAAAAACGTGGCCGTACATGGAAAAACCGGCACCGCGCAATGGGTGCTGCGTGGGGAGAAGGCCAATGTCGTCTGGTTTTGTGGTTATGTCGCGACCCATCCACCTCTGGCCTTCACCGTCACCATTGAGGGAAATGCCGGTCAGGACGGCCTCTCAGGTGGCGGCACTGCGGCACCGATCATCGCGAAGGTTTTGCGAGACATCCAGGAGCGGCCTGCCGTCCATGGCGTGAGTTATGAAAAGGTCGCCGTCATCGAAGAAATAGATCCTCTCACCGCGCCTTTAATGCCTGCTTACATGCTCGGCGCACCGCCGCCTCCTCCGCCGGAGCGTGCGGGCTTTTTCTCACGCCTCTTTCGCTGACCCACCATGAAACTTTGGCTCCCTAAGCTTCGCGAACGTCGGGGGCAGCTTCCCACTTGGGCACGCCGCCTCGGTGGAGCGTGCGTCATCGTGTTTTTCATCGGTTTGGTGACTCTGGGCTTCGTCTGGCGGCACTATGCTGGCATCGCCGCCACCTATGACATGGAGGCGCTCACGCGTGGTCAGAATGAAACCCTCATCGTCGATGTCAGGGGCGAACTCATCGGCAGCGCCAGCGACATCGAGCGGGAGCCGATCACGCTTCAGAACGTGCCTCCGCATTTGATCCAGGCCATTCTCGCCACAGAAGATGCGCGTTTTTATTCTCATCCGGGCTTCGATCTCGTCGGGTTGACTCGCGCCGCTGTGGCGAACTTTACCTCAAAAGGCATCCGGCAGGGCGGCAGTACCATCACCCAGCAGCTCGCACGCAATGCCTTCGGCCTTCAAGGGCGGACCTATGAGCGGAAGCTGACGGAAATTTTTCTCTCCATGCGAATCGAGAGCGAACGCACCAAAGAGCAAATCCTCACCGACTACCTGAACCGCATCTACCTCGGACACGGCTGCAGTGGCGTGGGTGCCGCTGCGCGGTGCTACTTTGGCAAAGATGTGCGCGACATCACGCTCATCGAGTCCGCCACGCTGGCTGGCATCATCAAGGCACCGGTGGCATTCTCTCCCATCACGCAGCCGAAACTGGCCCGTCAAAAGCGTGATCTCACGCTGAAACGCATGGTGGAAACGGGTGCCATCACCGAGGCGGAGGCCGCCGTCGCACAGGATGCGCCGGTCGTTGTCAGGCATGACAAAACGCGTGTGCGCACCGGTTACATGCTGGCAGCGGCAAGGGCGGAATTTCAACGCATGGGCCTCAAGCCAGGCACACCACCGACCATGTCGATGACCCTTCGTCTGGACTGGCAGAAACGTCTTGATGACATGATTCGCCAGCATTTGGACAAGCTCTCGCCCAAGGACCAAAGCGGGCTGCAAGGGGCTGTGATCGTGCTGGACAACCGCTCCGGCTCCATCCTCGCCATGCAAGGCGGTCGCGACTTCACCACCAGCCCCTTCAATCGTGCGCTTGAGGGCGTCCGTCCTCCCGGCACCGCGCTGCTGCCGCTCGTGTACGCCACTGCGCTTACTTTGCAGCCGGATGTCACTGATTTACCCATGATCGACGGTCCCCTCGACAACAAGCAGGCCATGATCGGCGGTCTCGTGGGCACGCTCGGCGAGTGGGGCGCTGATGGTGAGCCGGTCACTTACACCGGTGGCACCATCACCCCCATGCAGGCGCTGCTGGAGGGGCGCACCGCCGCCACCGTCCGTCTCGGTTATCAAGTCGGTTTGGATCCCCTTCGCGCTGCTCTCAGTCGCTGCGGTTTCACCACCGCTCTGCGCACCGAGGCGGCCTTCACCCTCGGCCAGAGCCACATGCGCCTCATTGAACTGGCCCGGGCCTTTACTGGGATCGCCAACGACGGTCGTCCGTGCCCCAAGCCGCATGTGTTGCTGGCATCTTCATCAAGCCGTAGCGATGAAGTCTTCAGCCTCGCTGCCGCGCACCATGTCCGCAGCACCATGATCTCAGGCATGATGCGTCCTGAATACCGTCTGCCTCTGGTTGAGAATAAGCTCGCGCAAAAGAGCATCGCCGGATACGGCGGCGTTACCTATGACCGCACCGATGCATGGTTCATCGGCTCCGACCGCGTCCTCACCTGCCTCGTCTGGATCGGCCATGACAAAGACATTCCCATCGGTCCCAAGGCCACCGCCGCGACAGCCGCGCTTCCTCTCTGGGCTGCTGTTTTTGAAATGGTCACGGCTGGGCAGCCCAAGGGCTGGGACTCCAAACCAAGCTCATCGCAACTCCTCGCCGTCCCCCTTCGCGCTTTGTCTTTGGAGGAAGAAGTCCGCGTTCCAGCCATTCCACCAGCGTCAAAAGTGGTGCTCGGTACGGATCCATACCGCAAGGCCGAACCCGGCGTGGATCCAGTGGCTCCATAGGCTGCAAATAGACACACAGGCAGCCTCACAGCCCCATCATCTGCTTCAAATAGCCAATGCTCTGCCGGGCGATGGTCGGCGCGTCCGGTGTGTAATCAAACACCTCCACCGACAGGTAGCCGTCATAGTTCGTCTCGCGCAGCGCTGCGATGATCGGCTCATACTTTACCTCGCCTTGGCCGGGGCCACGCAAGTTGGGATCGTTCGTGTGGAAATGCACAGTCCACTCCTTGCTGTCACGGATAATGTCAGGAATCGGCTTCGATTCATCGCTCATGGCCTTCACATCGAGATGCAGTTTGCAGGACGGATGGTCCACCAGCTTGCATAGGCGGATGGTTTCCTCGGCGGTGTTCAAAAAGTTCGTTTCCTTGCGTCCCAGCGGCTCCATGGCGATCACCACGCCGTATTTGCCGCATTCTTCGGCCACTTCGCGCACACAATCCGCCGCGCGTTTGAAGGCGTCCTCGTAATTCCATTCTGGCAGCACATTTCGCGCCTTCGGACTTCCCCAAACCATGATGCGTCCTCCCGTGGCTCCGCAGAACTGCGCCAGATGCCTGCCAAACTTTGCTGTCTCCTTGCGCTGAAGCGCGTCTGGTGTGGTGATGTGAAACCAAGTCGGTTTCGTCAGCAGCCAATGCAGGCCGATGATTTCCAGGCCGAAGGATTTTGCCTTGGCGCAGAGCGTCAGCGCTTCTTCCACCGTCAACTCACGCGGATCATCTCTGAGCGTGAAGGGGGCCAGTTCAATGGCTTGATAACCGGCCGCAGCCGCATCCTCGCACATTTTTTCAAAGCTCCAGTTCTGATAAGTCTCGTTGCAGATCGCGAATCGCATAGGCGGGCAGAGTGCGCGGATGCCTCATCACGTCAACACGCTTGCGCACCCCCAGCCTCCATGTGCTATGTTTCCGCATGCCAGCCTACCGCCTCATCCTCCTTGCGCTTGCCAGCAGCGCCATTGCCCATGCAGAACTCACTCTCGGTGTGCCGGCCATTGAACTGAAACCGAAGCCAGAAGATGAGGAGGTGCAGACCATCTTCAAATTTCGCAATACCGGTGAAAAAACGGTGAAAATCCTCGGACTCGAAAGCGCCTGTTCCTGCCTCAGCTCCGAACTCGACAAGGCCGAGTACAAACCTGGTGAGGAAGGCACTGGCACAGCGACATTCAAAGTCTCCACCTTCGTCGGTAGGCATGAGAAGATCGTCATTGCTACCACAGATGACCCGAAGCAGCCCGAGTGGCAGATCCATTTCATTCTGGACGTGCCCGCCGTCGTGGACATCAAGCCGAAGACTTTGCAGTGGTTCATTGGCGACGCGGCCGCTCCGAAATCCTGCCTGGTGCAGTTCACTGGCGATGAACCCATGAAAATCGTCCAAATCACCCCCACGCGTGAGAACGTGAGCTTTGAATGGAAAGAGCTGAAGGAAGGCCGCGAGTATCTCATCACCGTGACGCCGAAAACCACGCAAGACATCACGTTAGGGGCGCTCAAGATCGAAACGAACAGCGCCATCGCCAAATACCGCCATCAACTGGCCTTTTTCTCGATCAGTCGGAAACCTGAGCCTGAGGCCGCTGCCAAGCCTTAAACCCGGTCGAACCTATGCTGGCTACGATTCGTCAGGCCTTAGCCTTGCTGCTCCTCGCTTCTGCGGCCGCGTGGGCCACCCATGCCTGGCATCCGCGTGCCCCTGCTCTTTACATCGTCCAGGAGCCACTGCGGGATGACGAGGTCTCCATGCAGGTCATCCAGGAACGCTGGAATGGCGACGTGCTGTGGATCGACGCCCGCATTCAAGAGCAGTTCGACGCTGGGCACGTGCCTGGGGCGCTGCTGTTGAACGAGCAGAAGTTTGACGAGCAGCTCTTTGGCCATCTCGATGCACTGCAAGCCAATACCAAGCCCATCATCATCTACTGCAGTGCCGCGAAGTGTGAGGCCAGCCGTCACGTTCTCGAACGCCTCAAGCAGACGCTGCCAGTGGAGAACGCCTTCGTGCTCAAAGGTGGCTGGCAGGCGCTGCAAGCCTCGGGCAAATAGTCTGGCAGTTTCAGCGTCAAAGGCATCGTCGTTGCCGTCGGTGGAGCTTTGGTGCTGATGTTTGTTTGGCGGCTGCTGTTTGGGAAAAAAGGCTGAGGCTCTGCCGGTTGCGGCAGAGCGTTCATGAACGTAGTCTCTGCCATGCAACCACTCCGCATCTTCCTACTGGTCTTCCTGGCGTTTTGTTTCGCCTCTGCGAATGAACCCACGCTGGCGGGGAAACTCGCCCGCGTGGCCGTCACCGACTCTGATCTCGATGACATGCGCCGCTGGCAGGCGCTGCGGCTGTGGATGGATGAGGCCGTCAAACAGGGCGCTGCGGGGTTGATTTTGGACATTCATGTCTCGCAAAGCCCGGCGCAGGCCACTCTGCCGCTGGCGGAGGAGCTGGCACGGCTGAAAATCAAAACGCAGGCCTATATCAACAGCTCTGCCATCGGTGGCGGTGCCCTGCTGGCGCTGGCCTGCGATGAAATCTGGATGGCGCCGGGTTCCCGCATCGGCGCTGCCTCACCGAAGCTGATGGTGGACGATTCACTCTCTCAAAAATCTCAGGATACCATGCTTTCGGAGGCGCTGGCTGTGCTGAAGGCGGGTGCGCGGAGCCTGTGCAAACTCAAGGGGCACCGCCCTGAGATCGCCGATGCGTTTGTGGATCGTGACAAAGGACTAGCGCTGGGCGGCACCACGTTTGCTGAAAAAGGCGAGCTGCTGCTGCTGGATGCCGACGCTGCCGTGCAGTCCGTCGATGGCAGGCCGCTACTGGCACGCGCTATCATCAGCGATGTGGCCGCGCTGGTAAAATCCGCCATGCCTTCCGCTACGCTCGTCAGCTTGGACTCGGTCTGGTTCGAGAAACGAGCTGTCAAAGTGGCCGAATCCAAGCCTGCCGTCGCCACCCTTCCCACACCCGAGGGGGCAAAGAAAACACCTGTGATCACCCGCGAGCAAAGCTACGCGGGCAAGGTGGTGGTGATACCAGTGGGTGAGGACGACCTGATCATCCCGGCGCGGTTCGAGTTCATGAAACGTACGCTCAATCTCTGCAATGAGCAGGGTGCCGAGGCGGTGATCTTTGATCTCGACACACCGGGTGGCCTAGCCTGGGACACCATCAGTCTCATGATGAAAGACCTGCAAATGCTCAAGCCACGCAGCTTTTCCTATGTGAACACGCGCGCCATTTCCGCTGGTGCCATGATCGCCATGGCAACGGATGTGATCTACATGGCCCCCGCCAGCGCCATTGGTGCCTCCACCCCTGTTTCAGGCGATGGCACTCCGCTGGCCGAGGCCGAACGTGCCAAAAATAACTCTGCCTTCATGGGAATGGCCCGCACCGTTGTGCGTGAGAAAGGCTACGATGTGCGCATCATTGAGGGCATGATCGACATGGACCGCGGCCTCATCATCAACGGCCGTGTCATCATTCCGAAAGGCGAGATCGTGACGCTCGATTCTGAACAGGCTACGATGATCATCGACGGCAAACCCTTGCTCGCGAAGGGCGTGGTCAAAAGCATCGGGGAAGTCAAGCAGCGCGAATCCTTGAAAGGGGAGATCATCACTGCCGAGCCGACCGGTTTCGAGTGGATCGCCATCTGGGTCACACGTTACGCAGCTATTTTGATCCTGATCGGCCTCGCGGGCGGCTACCTGGAGATGCAGGCGCCCGGTTTCGGCATCCCCGGCTTCATTGCCGTTGGCGCGTTTGCGGTGTTCTTCTTCGGGCACTACGTCGCTGGCAGCCTAGCCGGGCAGGAGACGCTGGTGGTCGCTTTGATCTTCATCCTCGGCATCGTCTTGATCGGTGTGGAGTTGCTCGCCGCGCCGGGAACCATCCTTCCAGGGGTGCTTGGTTTTCTCTGTGTGATGGTCGCGCTCGTGTATGCCATGTCCGGGTGGGAAGTAGCCCCGCCTGTGGGGGCAGAGCCTGCGGAGAGTGGCTTCTCCTTCAGCTTTGCGCCTTACGCCGCAGGTTTCCGCCATTTCGCCCTCGGGGTCAGCGGTGCTGCGGTCCTGATCGTGCTGCTGGCGCTGTGGTTGCCATCGGCGCGGCCTTTTCATGCCTTGGTGCTGCATAGCGCCGCTGGCGGTAGAAACAGTGAAACTCCGGTCATGCGTGATGCCGCGCGTGCACAGGTAGGTGACCGCGGCACTGCCCGCAGTGCCCTGCGCCCTTATGGCACCGTGGAAATCGCTGACCGCCTGGTCGAGGCCGCCGTGGAAGGCGACTACATCCAGAGCGGCACCGCCGTCCGTGTGCGTGAGGTTCGTGGCGAAAAGATCATCGTAGAGGTAGTCTAGGCGTTACTTTCCGCAAAGCGGTTGGTAAAATCGGCGTTTAATTGCTGCCAACAACCATGTCCAAAAACCTCAGCGCCCTCTCCTTCCGCAAAGGCATCGAAAAAAACGTCTTCGAACGCATGGTCGATGCCGCCGATCAACACGGCACCGCCGAAAAGAACGACCTCGTCCGCCAGATGGGTCAGGATCACCTCTTTGGCGATGCCATCACGCTCGGTGCCGTGAGCTTCTACGACTTCATGAAGAAGGAGAACGAAGGCAAAAAAGTCTTCGTCTGCAATGGCAGCGCCTGTTTGTGTGCCGGAACGCAGGACAAGCTGCACCACACGCTGGAAACGCACTTCAAGAAGGATGAGATCGGCCACATCTGCTGCCTCGGCCGCTGCCATGAAGGCGCGGCGCTGCAATACCAGGGCAAAAACTACTCCGGCCAATCCGACGCTGCTCTGAGCGACCTTTTCAAGACCGGCAGCGGCGATAGCGAAGACCGCTACGCCGTCGTCTCGCATCTCCAGCCCGCACAGCTCACCGCTGAGTTCCAAGGCATCGAAGACTACTACGCGCCCTTCAAAAAGCTCATCATCGAAGGCAATCGCGATGCTCTGGGCGCTGAATTGAAGGACAGCGGCCTGCGTGGCCGTGGTGGTGCGGGTTTCCCGCTCTCCATCAAGTGGGCTGGCTGCCGCGCCGCCGAGGGCGCAGTGAAATACGTCGTCTGCAATGCCGACGAGGGCGATCCGGGTGCCTACATCGACAAATACCTCATGGAGAAGCAGCCGCACAGCGTGCTGCTCGGCATGATGGTCGCCGGTTGGTTCGCCGGAGCGGAGACTGGCGTGCTCTATATCCGCGCCGAGTATCCCGATAGCGTCACTATCGTGAATCAAGCCATCGCCGACCTGCATGCGGCTGGATTGCTCGGTCAGAACATTCTCGGCACCGGCTTCAACTTCGTGCTGAAGACCATCAAAGGCGCTGGAGCCTACATTTGCGGCGAGGAAACTGCTTTGCTCGCCAGCATCGAAGGCCTGCGGCCAGAAGTGCGCACGCGTCCGCCTTTCCCCGTGAACGAGGGCCTCTACCGCAAGCCCACCATCGTCAACAACGTCGAAACCTTTGCCAACCTCCGCGCCATCCTCACCCTCGGTGGCAAAGGCTACGCTCAAATCGGCACACCGCAGTCCAGTGGCCCGAAGCTGCTCTCGCTCGACAGCCATTTCGTGAAGCCAGGCATCTATGAAGTCGCCATGGGCACGCCGCTGCAAACCGTCATCGACCTCGCTGGCGGCTTCAAATCGAAGATCAAAGCCATTCAAATCGGTGGCCCGCTCGGCGGCCTCATTCCGATGAGCCACATCGCTCAGCTCACCGTCGATTTCGAGAGCTTCAAGAAAGCCGGCTTCCTCCTCGGTCACGCCGGTGTCGTCAGCATCCCGGAGTCGATGCCGATGATCGAATACATCCAGCACCTCTTCCAATTCACCGCCGACGAAAGCTGTGGCAAATGTTTCCCCTGCCGCCTCGGCAGCACCCGCGGCAAAGAACTCATCGCTAAAGCCCGTGGCGACAGCAGCTACAAGATCGACCGCGAACTCATCACCGACCTGCTGGATACCATGGAACAAACCTCTCTTTGTGCCCTCGGCGGAGGCGTTCCGCTGCCGATCAAGAACGCGCTGGAGCATTTCCAGACTGAACTCGCCCCTTTCTTCAAAGCCTAACTTCAAACGCGCCCTGCCATGGTCCAAGATCTCTCCACCCTCACTGCATTCATCGACGGCGAACCGCTCCGCTTCGAGTCCGGAGAAACGCTGCTCAACTTCATCGACCGCCACAAGGGGCGTGGTTTTGTGCCGACGCTGTGTGATGCGCCGCAGCTCGAGCCGTATGGCGCTTGCCGTGTTTGCAGTGTGGAGGTCGCTTTGCAGGCCGATGGACCACGTCGTGTGGTGGCGAGTTGCCACACGCCTTTGGCGGCGGGCATGCATGTCTTCACGGAATCGCCGAAAGTGCGGAAGCTGCGCAAAAACATCGTTGAGCTGGTGCTCACGGATCATCCGCTGGACTGCCTGACCTGCGAAGTGAGCGGAAATTGTGAATTGCAGACGGTGGCGGCCAAAGTGGGCATTCGCGGCGTGCGTTATCCAGCGGGGGCGAATCATCTCGACCGTGCGAAGGACCATTCGCACCCTTACATGACCAGCGAGCTGTCGAAGTGCATCAACTGCTCCCGCTGCGTGCGTGCGTGCGATGAAATTCAGGGTCAGCATGTGCTCTCGATGCATGGTCGCGGCTTCAACGCGAAGATCATCAAGGGCCTCGACCAGTCCTTCGCGGATTCGGAGTGCGTGAGTTGCGGTGCTTGTGCGCAGGCCTGCCCGACTTCGGCCATCAGTGACGTGTTCTTCTCGAAGTCCATCGAGGCGACGAAGAAGACCCGCACGATCTGCACTTACTGCGGCGTCGGTTGCAATCTCAACGTGTCCACCAAGGGCGATCAGGTGCTCAGCATCCAGGCACCGGTCGATGCGGAGGTGAATCATGCGCACACCTGCCTCAAGGGCCGCTTTGCCTTCAAGTTCTACAATCACAAGGACCGCCTGCGGAAGCCGCTCATTCGCCAAAGCGATGGCAGCTTCAAAGAAAGCACCTGGGACGAGGCTTACGACCACATCGTGGCGAACCTCACTCGCATCAAAAACGAGCACGGCGGCAATGCGGTGGCCGGCATCTCCTCCGCACGCTGCACGAACGAGGAAAACTACCTCATGCAGAAGTTCATCCGCCATGTGATGGGCACGAACAACATCGACTGCTGCGCCCGCGTTTGCCATTCGCCGACCGCCTGGGGCATGCAGAAGTCCTTTGGCACCGGTGCCGCCACGAACAGCTACGAGGACATCGAGCACACTCGCTGCATCATGGTCATCGGCGCGAATCCGACCGAGGGCCATCCCGTCACCGGCGCACGCTTGAAACAGCACATCATGAAGGGCACGCCGCTCATCGTGATCGACCCACGCAAGATCGAGCTCGTGCCGTATGCCAAGCATCACCTCCAGCTCCGCCCCGGCACAAACGTCGCTTTGCTCAACATGTTCGCCCGCTGCATCCTTGATGCTGGTTTGGTGAAAACCGAGTTCGTGCGCAAGCGCTGCGAAAACTGGGAAGAGTTCGAAAATGGCCTCAAAGCGCTCGATTTGGACGAATTGGCCAAAATCACCGGTGTGCCGCTCGAAACCGTCCGAGCCGCCGCTCTCGAATACGCCAGCGCGGAAGCCGCGATGAGCTTCCACGGCCTCGGCGTCACCGAGCACGAGCAGGGAGCCAAAACGGTCATGCTCATCTCCAACATCGCCATGATGACTGGCAACATCGGGCGTCCCGGTGTCGGCGTGAACCCGCTGCGCGGTCAAAACAACGTGCAAGGCGCGGCCGACATGGGCTGCCAGCCGCATCAAGGCGCGGGCTACTTTGAGATGATCGATCTCGACGTGCAGAAGCGCTACACCGAGTTCTACGGCACGCCTGCACCCACCGAGCCCGGCTGGAAGATCCCGCAGATGTTTGATGCGGCCATTGAAGGCAAATTGAAAGCCCTCTGGCTCATGGGCGAAGACGTCGTGCAGACCGATCCTGATGCGCATCACGTGCGCCACGCCATGGAAAGCCTCGAATTCCTCGTCGTGCAGGAGATTTTCATGACCGAGACGGCCAAGTATGCGCACGTCATTCTTCCCGCGTCTTCCTTCCTCGAAAAGAGCGGCACCTTCACCAACGCCGAACGCCGCGTGCAGCGTGTGAACGCCGCCGTGAAACCGCTCGAAGGCACCAAGCCCGACGGCCAGATCATGTGCGAAGTTTTGCAACGCTTCGGCTTCCCGCAGCCCGACTACACACCCGATGGCGTGCTCGCCGAGATCGCGAAGATCGTACCCTTCTTCAAAGGCATCACCTGGGCCAATCTCGACATCAACGGCAAGCAGTGGCCCGTGCAGGAAGGCGGTGTGGACACGCAAATCCTGCACCAGACCGAGTTCAAGCGCGGCAAAGGCCACTTCCATTACTTCGACTGGAAGGAGTCCACCGAGCTGAAGACCAACGGCGCCGAGTTCCCCTTCATCCTCACCACCGGCCGCATCTTGGAGCACTACAACTGCGGCACCATGACCCGCCGCACCGGCAACAGCGAAATCGTCGTGCAGGATTACCTCTCCCTCAATCCCGCCGACGCCCAGCGCAAATCCATCCGCACCGGCGACCGCGTCCGCCTCAGCAGCGCCCGTGGCGAGGTCGAGCTCGAAGCCCGCGTCACTGATGAAGTGAAGCCCGGCATCCTCTACACCACCTTCCACTTCCCCGACGCCATGGTGAACAACGTCACCGGCCAAGGCTGCGACGCCGACACGCTGTGCCCCGAGTACAAAGTCATCGCCGCCGATGTCGAATTCGTCAGCGCCGGCAAGCCGAAGAAGAAGCGGATGATGGAGATGGGGTGAGAAATGGCTACCCCGATTGAACCTGACAGATATGTTAACACGGGCTTCTCCGTGAAAGACACCGCGCCGGAGATCAATGAGATGATCTGGAGTTCCATTTCGACTGAGCTCCCGCCTGCCGAGCAGCGTCGCCAGTTCTACCGGCGACTCTACGGTGAAGAACTACCCGATGCCGTGGCGAATAGGACGGCTCAAGCCTGAAGCCCTTCGTCTCGCTCCTCATCCGTCAGCGGCTCATGCACCGTCTGGTCGCAGCGCGGGCACTCCAGCAGCTCGCGGTCATTGGCAAACATGCCGAGCGCTATCATCTGCTTCTGAAGAGCGACGATCTCGGCCGCTAGCGGCCGAATGGCGGCGATGAGGTCGTCCATGTTGGATTCGTCGGGCACGGAGTCGGTTCATGAAAGCTGAATCGGTAGGGGTGGCAAGTGTGGGTGTTCGCCAATGCCACGGCGGGAGCGGCGTTCATCGTGAGGTGGAAAAAGAATGACGAATGAGTAAATCCGAATGACGAGGGAATTTAGAAACCAGAATGCCGAAAAAGAGCCGCTTTCTCCTGTCCATGCTTTCACCCACCTGTTTGTCCGAGCCACACGTCCGCGTGGTCGGCAGTTTTGAGGAACTCATCGCCACACCCTTCCGTGATGGCGTGAACGCCTTATGCTGGCCGCGCACGCTGGATGGCGATTTCGGTGAAGTCGTGGCCCGACTGGGTCTGGGGCAGGGGATCACGACTCTCGATGCCGAGATGCTTCACGCGCTGCCTTT
>JAJTDU010000249.1 GCA_021298725.1 Verrucomicrobiaceae bacterium
CGACCTCCGATGGTCATGCGGAGACGAAAGAACTCTGGCTGCTTCAGCACACTCAAAGCATGCGTTTGGACGAGGCGGTGGACCTTTGCCGACGCTGCCATCGAAAAGCACCGTTCTACTTTTACAACGGCAACACCTTTGCTGCGGTGGCTCGTGACGTGATTCAGAACCTCGCCCTGCCTGCCGAAGAGGCCTACATCATCCGCAGTCTCGCAGGTCACATCGTGGCGGGGGTGGCGACGGATGAAGAGGTGCGGGCGTTTCGCGAGTTTTGTGATGGGATGGATCAGTCTCAGGCGGGCTGACGGTCAGGGCTTCTGCGAGTAGCTCTGCCATTGTGCTTCAATCCATTTTGCATCCGGTTTGCCATCGAAAACGAGGAGGCGGTATTTGGAGATATACGGTTTGCCGGGTTCGATGGCCCAATCACCATCTTGCGACGGTGCCACGCATAACTGCGGGTTCTTCGGATTCAAACGCAGCGGCTGCGGGAAGCGGAAATTGGACGGATGAATGAGCACGGCGATGCCGGTGGGCGTGCCATCGACTTCGCCACCGAGGTGAACCCACTTCGCTTTGGTGTTGTCGCCCGCTTTGCGGTCGTAGCCTTCGCTGGTGAGCATGGTGACGGCATCGATGGCGTTCCAAAGCGAGCTGCCACGCACGCCGAGGCCGCCGTAGTGGTATTTCGGGAGTTTGAGAGGCTTTTCGCCCGCGCAGGTTTGGGTGCTGATGAGGTCGATAATGTTCGTGAGCGTGCCATCGAGCGTCTTTTGAGACACCGAGACCTCCCAGGTCTCATTCAGCACTTTTTCATCGGGCGAGTGGCGGTGATCGAAAAAGACATGCTGGCTGATGAAGCCGCTTTCCGTGAGTTGAACGAGTTTCTCAAAGCGCACTTCGGCGGCGATCTTGCCATCCTTGCCCATGTTCCAGAAATCAGGATGCGAGTCGCCAAACTCCGTTTTCGTCCAGCCGATCCACACCCCGCGCTGCCAGGGATGATCGGGCTGATGATTGCCGGTGACGATTTTGCCGCTGGGTGAGTAGATCGGATGCAGATGCGCTCCATGGGCGAAGGCGGCGGCGACACCTTCAGGCACTGCACCGGGCTGCATCTGGTAATCGCAGATGGTTTTACCGCTGCAGGCCAAGCGGAGGACGGAGTCGAGCTTTTCAGCGGTGATGTCGGCCGATAGACTCGGACCAGCAAATAGCATCAGAAGCAGCATGGAACGAAGGTTCATGGTGATGATAGAGGTGGGGTATGATTCGTTATTGCGGCAGACTGGCTTCTGAAAGATCTGGAGGAAGCAGCGATCCACTCCAAGATCAATTCGCCTGTCGTTCTGGTGCTCTTTGGTGGAATCGCAGCGTTTCTAGGCTGTCATTGGTTGGTTGGGGGCATCGAGGGTTGAAGCCGCCCCAGTCATCCGGTTTATTTCCAGTGTTTACAAGCCGTCCTGATCGGCATAAAACATGCTTTGTACGTTGCATCTCTCCAAGTGACGCGTCGTGCGGCATTTTTCACCTCATTCTCTGTTTCCCAGCCCATGATTGATCTTATCTCCAAAGGCGGACCGCTGGTCTGGCTCCTCATTGGGTGCCTGTGCTTCGCTGGAGCGATCTTTGTAGAGCGACTGGCCTACTTTCACCGTGCCAGCATGAACATCGGCGAGTTTCTGGCCGGGTTGGCCAGCCTGATCCGCCGCCGGAACTTTGCCGAGGCGCTGCAGGAGTGCGTGGCGACTCGGGTGCCTGCCGGTCGTGTGATCCATGCGGCGCTGCTGCGGCATCACGCACCGCGGGAGCAGCTCAAAGAAATCGTACAGGAGGCCGGGCAGCTTGAGGTGCCGCGTCTGGAGCGTTTTTTGGGAATTTTGAATGCCATTGCGCATGCGGGGCCGCTCATCGGCCTGCTGGGCACCGTGATCGGCTTGCTGGACAGTTTCACCGGCCTTGCTTCTGCCAATGGCGTCGCGACTCATGCGGATGTAGCTCGTGGCGTGTATCAAAGCCTCATCACCTCCGCGCTTGGTCTTGTCGTGGCGATTCCGGCCTACCTGTCCTTCGCCTTCCTCAGCGCCCGTGCTCGCTCGTTGATGCATGACCTTGAGCGCGCCGGAATTGAGATCGTGAACCTGATCGAGGATGCGAAAGGCTCCGACAACATCGTGGAATTCCGCCCGGCGGAAACCGAGGCACCGAAAGCGGCGAAACGCATGCGCGGATTGCAAGGATGAGCGTCTGCCCCATGCAGCGTCCGGCAGGTCCAACCAACAACCGCCCGCTGGACACTGTGAACTGAGACCAACCATGAAGCTCGAAAGCAATCTGCCGAAGCAAAGCCCGTGGCTCTACACCGCGCCGCTGCTGAACACGATCCTGCTGCTGCTGGTCTATTTTCTTTTCAGCAGCGGTTTTGTGCAGCATTCCGGCATCACGGTGGACCATCCGCAGTCGAACTCGCGCCTCACCGGCTTTGATCGCGCGCACATCATCACCATCGCGGCGGGGATGGAGAACTCGCTGTATTTTGACGGCATGCGCCTCAGCACCGCCGAGTTGCGGGAGAAGCTCAAGGAGCACCGCGAGGGCGAGCGCCGTGCCATCATTCATGCCGATAAGCAGGCACCCTTTGGCCGAGTGATCGAGATCGGCAACATGGCGCTCGATCTTGGCTACGAGGTGGCGCACTCCACCGTGCCACCGAAGTCGTAAACCTGCATCCCAGCCGATGTCTGCCAAACCGCACCCGCACGAGCCGTTGATCTTTGCATGGCAGGCGCGTGATCACTCGACCTGGCACCTTGTGGCGGCGCTGCTGGTGCTCATGGGGGCGATGGCGGGGTTCTTTTTCGTCTTT
Source organism: Verrucomicrobiaceae bacterium (assembly GCA_021298725.1). Classification (GTDB taxonomy): domain Bacteria; phylum Verrucomicrobiota; class Verrucomicrobiia; order Verrucomicrobiales; family Verrucomicrobiaceae; genus Prosthecobacter. The sequence goes on from JAJTDU010000249.1 coordinate 2,867, forward strand.
CGCATCGTGCATCCTGTGACCCAGCGTTTGGCGACGAGTCCGCAGCGGGTGATCTCCCTCGATCCGCATGATCCGGCGGCGCTGGCGCTGATCCATCGTGCGCAAGACCGCAGCTTTGCGCTGCTGAACGAAGACGAATCTGCCGCGCCGTTGGAAAGTGCGCTGCTGGCCTTTCGTCCCTCCTTTGAAGGTTATGAGCTCAAGCTGCGGGAGTTGGAACCCGCCGACGATGCGGTCAAGCAGCCAAGCTTGTTCACGCCTGGCAGGGACGTGCTGCCGCCGGTGCCGCGGCGAGTCATGCAGCCTACGGCCGCGCCGCCTGCGGCCACGTTGCGCGCTGTGATGAGCAGCACGTTGGCAAAGCGTGGCCTAGCGAGCTTGGAACTGCCTGGCATCGCGCTCACCCAGCCCACGCGGGTGCAGTTTCGCGTCGCGGTGGGTTCCGCAGGGCAGGTGCTCACGGCTCTGCCGCTGGGCAGTGCAGAAGAATCGGGGGTGATGCAGCAGCTCCAGACAGCCGTTCAAGCGTTGCGTTTTGAGCCTTCTGAGGTGCAGCGCATCGAATGGGGCGAGGTTTCCTTTCGCTGGGAGGTGGTGAAGCCATGATCCCCATCCCACTCGGCAGTTTGATCATTTTTTTCATGGCCGTGGGTGTCACCGTGGTCTGTGGCCTGTGGTTTCTGAGCTTCTGGCGCGACCGCAAGCGCGAGGTCTATCGCCGCCGCATTGCCATCCAGTGCCGCATTTGTGGCACGGCCTACGCGTGCGAACCGAAGCACAAACTCGTCGTCACCATCTGCCCGGTGTGCCGGACGCCGAACGAGCGGAATAAGCTGCAGCAGATCTGACCTGGCTGCGCCAGGAATGACGAATTTCCGAATGACGAAATAACTCCGAAACTCGAAGTCCGAATTTTTCGTCATTCGGCATTCTGAATTCGTCATTTTGGAAAGCAGGCTTGCTTTCTCACCCTGCAATCGGCGACATTTGTCCCAATCAATGTCCTCTCGCGTGCCCCATTCCCCAGCCGATGCCATGCTGCCTGCCGCCACTGCCAAAATGGCGGCGCATCAGATTGACACGATCATCCAGCGTGTGTCTCAGATCATTCTGGGGAAGGAAGATGTCGTTCGCCTCGCGGTGACGTGCTTGATGGCGCGTGGGCACCTGTTGTTTGAGGATCAGCCGGGTGTGGGCAAGACGATGCTCTCGCAGGCTTTGGCGCAGGCGCTGGGACTGGGATTCCGACGCGTTCAATTCACCAGCGATCTGCTGCCAGCGGACATCCTCGGTGCCTCGGTGTATGATCGTGACACGGCGGCGTTTCATTTCCAGCGCGGGCCGGTCTTCACACAGGTGCTGCTGGCGGAC
>JAJTDU010000036.1 GCA_021298725.1 Verrucomicrobiaceae bacterium
CTTCACTGCTCGCATCCACCACCGGCGTGACGGTGATGTCGAGCACAGCGGAGTCCGCCGGGATGGTGAAAGTGCTGTAACCCTGTGAACCGGCCACATAAGCCGGAGAGAGCGTGTAGTCAGTGGTCAGCGTGGCCCCGCCGAGCACCGTGTTCACATTGATCACGAGGTCCTGCGAGAGATCGCCCGTCCGCGTGAAGCGGAAGGTGCCCGGCGTGACCGGAGCCAGCTCACTCGCATTCGGATTCAGCGCCGCGATCGTCACCACGCTCTGCGCCGTCGCCTCAAAATCCGCTCCGCTGAAACTCGGCCCCACGGTGATGCTGTTATTGAAGAGCTCGCCAAACGAGTAGCCGTAAAGCAGCGGCGTGAGTGTGTAGGTGTTCGCGGAGAGATTCGGGATCGTGAAATAGCCATCGGCATCGCTGATGACGCCATTTGCGCCGTTCGCGGTGACGACCACATCCGACAAACCCTGCCCGAGCAACGTCACGCGACCGCTGATGGTGAAGGTGCTCACTGCGCCGACCGTGATGAGCTGGTTCCGCGTGACCGTGCTGCCTTTCATGTCACTCACCGTGCAGGTGACGATGTAGGTGCCCGCCGACGTGAACTGCCGCGTCATCACATTCGAGTTTGGCGACACGATCTGCGTGGTGCTGCCAAAGTGCTGCCAGTTGAAGGCCAGCGGATCACCATCCACGTCATTCGCCGTCGCGGTGAAGGTCACCGTGCCATTCAGCGGCACCACATCCGCGCTGGCGGCCAGCGTCATCGTCGGCGCATGATTGCCGGGGAAGGTTCCCAGGTTCACCTGCACATCCACATAACGCGGATTGTCATTCGCAGCCACGGTCGTCATGTAAATGCCGTGCTCCGTGTCGCCAAACGTCGCACCGAGGCAGATTGCCGCGTCGGTTTTGCCAAAGGGCGAGCCGTTCGTCGTGTCGATGAGCTGAAAGTTGCCCCCACCGCCATTCGGGAACTTCCAGCCGAGCTCGAGACCGCTCTTCATGAAGGGATTCGAGTCAAAAAGCGACCTCACCATGCCCCAGTAGGTGCGCTGCACATCCTTCTGGATCGTCAGCGCATACCGCTTCGAGGCATCGAGCGCCCCTTCATCGAAAGCATGAATGCGATACAGCCCGCTCTGCGTCACCGGCTGCTGAAACGAAGTCGGTAGCCACTTGATCTGCGTCTTCGCCGCCGCGTTGTAATGCCCCGTGGTGCCTGCGCCGCCCATGATGTCGTAGCTATCGCCGTATTCCTGATTGGCCCCGTTGCCGATGCTGCTCGTGCCCGCGGTGTCCCAGAAGTTCGAGTGACCGAGCGCAAACGCATGGCCGATCTCATGCGCCCAAAGCCTGATGCTATTGCTGCGGCACCACACCGTGGCGGTGCGACCACGCCGGAGAGCGAAAGACGCCCGTAGCTGGCCTTTGAATAGTGATCCGCCACGTCTCGCAGCACATTGTAAAGCTCCGCCTCGGTGGAAGGCAGCGCGTTTTGATCCGCGTAGGTCACATTCAGCACGATCACCTTCACCTGCCCCACCGCTGGCGTCGGCGAGCCCGGCAAAATGCCCGAAAACGCCATCGAACCGCCCGTGACGCCTTCTCCATAGAGGATGGTCTGATTGTGCACCGCGATGTGCGATCCATCGCAGAAAGTGATGATCTCCACTGGCGTCTCCACCGCCACCAGCGTCTCCGGCACCTCCGCAGGCACGTCTTCCGGCTCCAGCACATACTTCCCGGACACCGGGCAATCACCCACCACCGTCTTCCCCGCTGGCAAAATCTCCCCCACCTCCAGCCGACGCGTAGGCTCATCGCTGATCGCAAATTCGGAGTCCATCGCCACGCCATTCACCGAAGCCCCCGGCGTCCAGGCCAGTTTCAGCTCACGATCTCCATAAACATAAGCGCGGTACGTCCCGCCTTTTTGCAGCTCCACCTCGCGGTAGGTCGGCACCGGCGGCTCATTGAGGTCCAGCGGCACTCCCTGCATCACGCGGATGGCTCCGATCTCATTCAGCCGCTTCTCCAGAAGCACCACGATCTCCGGCGGCAACTTCTGTCGTACCACCATCGGTACGGCCTTCGCAATGGCCTCACGCGGATTATCCATGATCAGCGCCTTGAACACCGGACGGCGCTCCTGGGCCAGCTTCAAGCCCTGCTCAAGCAGTCTGGCCTTTTCGGCGGGGCTTGCTTGCAAATAATCGTCCGTCCATGCCGCAAAATCGGCCAGTGGCTCCCCCGCCACCTTCAGGACTGCCGATGGAGCCACTCTCATCTCCCGTTCGGAACGCATCGTCGAATCCGTCGTGCCAACCACCGCCTGTGCCTTAGGTTTGAGGCGTGTGCCAGGGGGGGGCTCTATAGTTCGACTCAACAGCCATGCGCAGAGTACACAGCCTACGATGAAGGCAAAAAATAGCAGACTGGATCGCCTCATACTCATATGGGTTGGGTGAGTTGATTGATTTTCTTATTGTTTTACCCAAGTCGCGCCCTAACCACAATGCCAAACTGCGTCTGGCCCGGCCAATCTGCCGCCGCTAGCTTCCTCCGGTTCAACCGCCATGTTCGCAAAGTTCTGTTGGCTTCGTGGTGACGCTTCGTTAGTCTGAACGGGTGAGTTACCAAGTTTTTGCCCGCAAATACCGCCCCCAGACTTTTGCCGACGTGCTCGGCCAGGACCACGTCGTGAGGACGCTGCGCAACGCCATCGCGCAGAACCGTCTGGCGCATGCCTATCTTTTCGTGGGGCCGCGTGGCACGGGGAAGACCTCCACGGCACGTATTTTTGCCAAGGCGCTGTGCTGCAAGGGCGGGCCGAACATTGATTTCGACCCGAACGACGAGCTGAGCATCGAGATCGCCGAAGGGCGCTGCATGGACGTGCTGGAGATCGACGGCGCGAGTAACAACGGTGTGGAGCAGGTGCGCGAGCTGCGGGACAATGTGAAGTTCGCCCCGACGCGCTGCAGCTACAAGATCTACTACATCGACGAGGTTCACATGCTGACCACGGGCGCTTTCAATGCGCTGCTCAAGACGCTGGAAGAGCCGCCACCGCATGTGAAGTTCATCTTTGCCACCACGGAGCCGAACAAGATCCTGCCCACGATCGAGCTGGAAGGCGTGCATCTGGATGAAAAGGCTGCGTATGCCATCGGCAAAGGCGCGGAAGGCGGCATGCGCGACGCGCAGTCGATGCTGGACCAGCTCGTGGCTTTCTGCGGCGGCAAGATCGCCGAGCAGGACGTGCTGGACATCTTCGGCTTCACCTCGGGCGAGTCGGTGGCGCAATTGGCGCGGAACATTCTCGAAAGCGACACTGTGGCGGCGCTGCGGGCGGTGTATGAACAGAACGAGGCTGGCAAAGATCTGGGGCGCTTCCTGTCTGACCTGATCCAGCATTTCCGCACGCTGCTGGTGCAGCAGGCGGACCCGGAGGCTGCGTCGGAGGATTTGAGCCCTGAATTGATCCAGGAAATCGAGACGCAGGCGCAGATGGCAAACACGGAGCAACTGCTGCGTGTGGTGGACGGTCTGGCGGAGGTGGACTCCCGCATGCGCTGGGCCAGCAACAAGCGACTGCACTTTGAATTGGGCGTGATCGCCGGGGTGCAGAGCCTGAATGAAGTTTCGATCAGCGATGTGATCGACGCGCTGGATGGCGGCTCGATCGCCGAGCTGCCACGGCAGGCTCCTCGCCCGCAGATCGCGCCCCCTGCTCGGCGTGAGCCAGCTCCGGTGAAGGCCGCTGAGCCGGTGAAGGTGGCCCCCGTGGTGGCTGCCGCGCCGCCTCCAGCGGTGAAAGCAGCCGAGCCGGAAGTGGTGGTCGAGAAAGAGCCGGTGGGTGATGCGGACTTCTGGCCGCAATTCACGGCTCTGGTGCAGCAGCGGCGGCAATTGATCGTGCCGTGGATTCAGACAGCCTCGCTCCTGGGAATTGCCCGCAACACCGTCAAGGTCGGCTTTCCCGCCTCAGAGAGTTTTGCCCGCGACAGCCTGATGCGGCCCGCCCAGGTGAGTTTTCTGGAAAGTCTGGCCAAAGAGCTGACTGGGCAGGCGATGAAGTTCGAGTTTGTGCTCGATCCGAGCCTGAAAGCGCCTGAATTTTCTGAAATGGGCCTCGGTCTGTTGGATGAGCCCGCGCCGAAACCCAAGACAGAGCCAAAGCCGGTGGTAAAAGAGGAGGCTCCCAAAGCCGCCGCCGCTGCTGCTGAGGCTCCGCCCCCGCCACAGGTGGATGATTCGTTTTACAACGATCCGCTGATCCAGAGCGCGATGGCGCGATTCAAAGCCAAACTGGCTCCAGTTGGTTGAGTCCAATGAGGCGGGACAGACGCATAAAAGGGGTTGCGGGAAACGTTTTCCCCAGCATAAACGCGCCGCCTTGTCGGCCAAACCTAATGTCTGCCACCGTGCCTGTAGAAACACCTTCCTCGTCCGTCGCGGCTCCCAAGCCGCTCCTCTTCAAAGTTTTATCCTCCCTCGGGGTGATGCTCCGGCAATGGGTGAACTCGGATTACCACCCGGAAGGTGCCGAGGCAGTGATGCAGCAGGAGGAAAAGGTCGATATGAAGCGAACCATGCCCTTCATCATCCTGCATGCGTGCTGCCTGCTGGTGTTCGTGGTGGGCTTCAGTTGGTTCGCGGTGGCGGCTGCGGCGGCTTTTTATCTGTTCCGCATGTTTGCCATCACGGCGTTCTATCACCGCTACTTCTCGCACCGTGCCTACAAGACCTCGCGCCTGGGGCAGTTTCTTTTTGCGGTCATCGGCAACATGGCCTGCCAGCGTGGTGCGCTATGGTGGGCCTCGACGCACCGGCATCATCACAAGCATTCGGATGACGAGCACGACATCCATTCCCCGCGCCAGAAGGGCTTCTGGTGGTCGCACCTGGGCTGGATCACCAGCCAGCGCAACTTTCCCACCGACTACAGCCGCATCAAGGATCTGGCGAAGTTCCCGGAACTCGTGTTTCTGAACCGTCACGACATGCTCGTCCCGTTGGTGATGGGCGCGGCGATCTATGGCGTGGGTATGCTGCTGGAGACGTATGCTCCCGGACTCGGCTGCACGGCGAATCAGCTTTTCGTCTGGTGCTTCTTTGTCAGCACCGTGGTTCTCATGCACGGCACCTTCTTCATCAACTCCCTGGCGCATGTGTTTGGCCGCCGCCGCTATGAGACTTCGGACGACAGCCGCAACAGTCTCATCCTCGCGCTCATCACACTGGGCGAGGGGTGGCATAACAACCACCACCGCTACCAACACAGCGCCCGTCAGGGCTTCGAGTGGTGGCAGATCGACATCAGCTACTACGTCCTCAAAGCGATGTCGTGGTTCGGCATTGTGTGGGATTTGAGGCCCGTGCCGGCCAAAATCCGCGAGGAGCGCGGCCCGGTTTAATCCGGTGCTCGACAGGTTGTTGTTTCAGTGGGCATAATCCACTCCCCGCATGGAGTCAGAGGCCCCATTCACTACCGCTGCCAAGGCACCGCCGCGCCCCTTTGTGAGGTATTTTGCAGCGGCTTTGCTCTTGGCACTCGCGGTGCATCTGCTGTTGCTGGTTTTCTTGGCGGTCGTGGTGGACTTGGGGCCCCCGTCGTCGTTGGCGGCCATCCAGGTCTTCACGCAGGCGGAGCCATCTGGCCAGACTCCGAAGGTCTCAAAGACTCTGCCTGCTGACCAGCTGGCAGTGCCGCCGCCGCCTCAAATCTTGGACGCCTCCGTTCATGGCGCTCTGTCGCTGCCCTTGCCGCAGAGAACGGTCTCCCCGGTGATGAAACTGGGAGAAGCGAAGCCCATTTTTCATGGCGGGGGCGGCCTGGGGCTGCCGCTGGCGATGCGGAGCCGCAGTAGCATGGAAAGCCGCATGAAACGGCTGTTGGAGCGTGGTGGATTGCCCGGCGCTGAGGGCGCGGTGCAGCGCGCACTGGACTGGTTGGAGAGTGTCCAGAATGAGGACGGTTCCTGGGGCAAGACTTTCAAGGTGGCGATGACCGGTTTCGCGGTGCTGTGCTTTTTGGGGCACGGAGACACCCCGGATTCAGCGGAATATGGCCGCCAGGTGACGCGAGGTATTCAGTTCCTCACCGAGGTCTCAGCAAAAAATGCAGGGCTGATGTCAACCGTGCCGAGATCCAACGGCGCCTGCTACGAGCACGGGATCGCCACCTACGCGCTGGGGGAGGTGTATGCGATGGCGAGATTCGGTCAAAAGAACCTGGGGCCGGTGGTCGAGGCCTTTGATCGAGGGGTGCGGATCATTCTTCAAGGGCAGACCGAACCAGGCGGTTGGCTGTACAATTACGCCCCTGGGCCTAAGGGTGACATGTCAGTCACGGGTTGGCAGTACCAGGCTTTGAAGGCCGCACGGCAGACGCGCCTGAATTTTCCCACGCTGGAAAAGCAGATCCAAAAGACCGAGCGCTTCCTCCTAAACATGCGAGGACCACGAGGAGGCTTTGGCTACCAAGATCCGGCGGACAGTGCCGCGCTGACGGGGGTGGGTGTTCTGGGGCTGCAAATGTTCAATCCCCAGGACCACCGGCTGGCCATCATTGAGGGACTTCAGCTCATCCTGGATGCGTATGGGCGGAAGAAATGGGCCGGGGCCGATGTCTATGCTTGGTATTACAACACACAGGCGACCTTCAATTTCGGCGGGGCTGCCTGGGAACGCTGGAATGCGGTGTTTCAGCGGGAACTGCTGCAAAACCAGCAACTCGACGGCCACTGGCGTCATGCTTCTGCGGGCAAAGCCAAGTTCGACTCCGATCTTTTCTGCACCGTGCTCTGCACGCTGATGCTGGAGGTGTACTACCGGTATCAGCCGCCAGCGACCCATTAAGATCAACCCGTCGTCCGTAATCCTGACGCGATGGCGTTGATGGAGATCAGCAAATCGGAAACCATCCCTTCGGCGGCCTCGGTTTTGCCAGCGGCGCTGAGGACGCGCCAGTCCCGCAGCAGGGCGATCTGCTGATGGTGCAGCACCTTGAGCGGTTCCTCACGAATGTTGAGCGTGTAGGCGAGTCTTGGGCGGCGTGCTTCGAAGGTGCCTTGGAAGAGGTCGTCGATGATGCTCCGGGTGGTCTCGTATTCGGTGAGGATGGTGCTCAGGAAGCGCTCACGCACAGCCGTGTCTTCCACCAGGCCTGCGTAGGCGCTCATGAGGCCCGTGTTGGCACTGACGAGGGAGCTTTCGATGTTGGTGAGGACGTAGCGCAGGAACGCGGAGCCTGGCAGGGCGGAGGCGAGGGTGGTGTAGCCGCTGGGGTCTTCGGTTTTGAGTTTTTGCAAGGCGCTGCCCGCACCGAACCAGCCGGGAAGGTAGAAGCGGGATTGCGTCCATGAAAAGACCCAAGGAATGGCGCGCAGATCATCCAGCGAGGCCTGGCCGGTGCGGCGGGCCGGGCGGGAGCCGATGCGGGCGTTTTCCAGGGCGTCAATCGGCGTGGCCTGCCGGTAAAACTTCATGAAGTCCGGCGTGTGCAGGAAGGCGCGGTAAGCGTCGCGGCTGGTGGCGGCGAGCGTGTCAAACAGCGCTTCGAGCGCGGGGTGGGCGCGGGATTCGGTGCTGCGATGACGCGCGGTCGCGGCGGTGGCAGAGGCGATGAGCAGCTCAGAGTTGTACACGGCGGAGCCGAGGTGCGCGTATTTTTGCGCGATGGTCTCGCCCTGCTCAGTCATGCGCATGCCGCCGCTGAGGGAGCCGTGCGGCAGCGCCTCCATGAACCAATGCGTGGGGCCCGCACCGCGCCCGACGGTGCCACCGCGGCCATGGAAGAAGATCGGACGCGCCCCGTGCTGGTGAATCGTCGCAGAAAGCTCACGCTGGGCACGATGCAGAGCGCACTGGCTGGCGACGATGCCGCAGTCCTTGTTCGAGTCGGAGTAACCGACCATCATTTGAAAGACGGGCGTGCCGCCATGGCTCTGCGCCGCGAGGCTGCGCTTGGCGACGGGGTGTGAGAGGAAATCCTCCACGATGCCGGGTCCGGCCTCAAGATCACCCATCGTTTCAAACAACGGCACGACAGGCAGCGGGCAGACGAGGCCTGCGGCGGTCCATTCCATCAATCCAGCCTCACGGGCCAAAAGATAGACGATGAGCAGGTCTTCGACGCAGCGGGTCATCGACACGATCAGCGAGCCGAGGCCGGCGTTGCCGCACTGGGCACGGTGCTCCGCCAAAACACGGTGGCAGGCCAGCACCGTGTCTGCCTCTGGCCCGGCGGAGATGCCGGGGGAGAGGAACGGGCGTGGGGAGGCGAGTTCGCGGTCGAGCAGTTCGCGTTTTTTCTCGATGCTCCAGTCGATGAAGGAGCCGGCATCGAGCAATCCGGCGGCACGGAGGAGCTGATCGAGCGCTTTCTCGTGAAAGGCCGAGTTCTGCCGCACATCGAGCGCCGCGGAGTGGAAGCCGAAGGCGGTGAGGTTGCGCCGCAGGGGCACGAGTTGCTCTTCCACGACGGTCTTGGAGCCGACATCGAGCAGGGTTTGTGCGAGGGCGTCGATGTCTGCCCGCAGCTCGGCTGGCTGGACGTAGGCGGCAGGGGAGGCGGGTTTTTCGATGGCCAGCACCACCTTGGCACGCATCAGGTAAACGGCGGCACGCCACGGTTCCTCCTTGTTCCGCTCCAGGATGTAGGCCAGGTCGATATGCGGCTCGTTTTGAAGCTGGGCAGTGAGCGTGGCGATCAGCTCCGTGAGCTGCGGCGGGGTGATCTGGAAGAGCGAGCTAAGCGGCAGATGGAAGGCCAGGGACTCGAGCGCCCGGCGCTGCACGCGCAGGGCGTTCTTGCGCATCGTTTGCAACGCATGCCGGGTGACATCGGCGGTCACGAAGGGGTGGCCATCGCGGTCGCCCCCGATCCAAGAGCCGAAGCGGAGCAGGGGAGGGAGGGCATCGATTTGAGCAGGATCGTAACCTGCGGTCTGCCAGGCCTCGCGCAGATGCGTGTGGGCGCGGGTCAGCGCCTCAGGAAACACATCGCGCAGGTAATAGAGCGCGTTTTGCAGCTCCGCCTCGATGCTCGGGCGCGTGACGTGGATCTCTCCAGTGCGCCAGAGATTTTCGAGCTGGGTCTGCAGCTGGCTTTGCAGGCGGGCCTGCTCACGCGGCGTGTAAGCCGGGTTTTCATGCCGGTTCATCAGGCTGTAGATCTCGCGGTGCAGTTCGCGCACGGTCTCGCGCTTCGCCTCGGTGGGATGCGCGGTGAGCACCGGCTCCACACAGACATCCTTGAGCGCAGCGAGGATGTCGGCCTGATTGAGGCCGAGCGTGCGCAGTTGCTTCAAATTATCCGCCCACAGGCCTTTTTCGGCCTCAGGACCGCTCTTTTTCTCGCGCAAACGACGAATCTGCGAGGCGGCGCGTTCCTCCACGACGTTGAGCAGTTGAAACGCGATGGAGTAAGCCTGGCCGAGTGAGCGGTTGGTCTGCTTCGGCACCCCAGAGCCGACCCAGGGCAGGCAATCCGCCAGTTCCGGCTCTCCCAGCTTCTTCAGCACCACAGCAAAGGCGTTCATGAGAAAACGCAGGTCGTCTTCGAGGATTTGGAAACCGTACTGGCGGAGATTGGGCGGGGAAATTTCAGACATGGCTGGCAATTTAGGAGCGGGAAAGCAGGATTGGTGCCTGATTGGGCAATGACGAGCGTCGAATGACGAAGGATGAAGAAAAGATCAAGTGGCAATCCATTGAGGGGGGGCAGAGATGACAGGGCTAGCCTCACCACCTGGGGCTACGTTATAGAACCCATCTACCACAAACCGATTGGTGACATGACTAGACTCTGGGCCAAATTCGATACGCCCACTTCGTTTTATTTGCAGATCTCCAACCTTGATCCGATCCAAGGTCTGGCAGGGTTGGTCGGCATTGCCGACCTTCGCTTCGGCCATCCGGACTTCGACTCTGCGTTCGTAGTGCGTTCGAGCCATCTGGACCAAGCCCGCGCAATCCTCGATCATAACGTCTGTAGTCACTTGCTCACCCGAGGGCTGCTAAGGTTTCGCACTGGCTCAATAGATTCTCTGCTCGGTGCCGATTATTTTTCCGGAAAACCGCCTCACCCGTGACTTGCGTGAATATTGGATGCTCGAAGTCGAAGGAAAGCCAGAAGCGGTGGATACGGATGCCTTCTTGGCTCTCGGACGTCGGCTAGCGTCTGCCGTGGCTACGGCTCCGTGCCTCATCACGGAACCGGGGAGCCTGCGCACAGATTTTTTTGAGGGCCGCTGACCTTGGTCGGCGGTTGTCGAATCTGTTTTTTCACTCGAGCCCAGAGGCACCCTAAATCCGACGCGAAAAGAACCCAGATGCGACCTGATATTGCGGGGCATCCCTGGAAAACGCCAACTCGGCTCCGTTGATTTCGATGCTTCTCCGCTCGATGCTTCAAGACTTGCCCCTCATTTACCCCTGCCTATGGGGTGCTGGTGAAGTTGAAACTTGAAACTTGAAACTTGCCGCCACGACAGCCTTATGAGTGCCATGGATCACACGACCGACCTCATTCTCCCGTCCCTGCTAGCCTCCGACTGGTCAAAAATCGGCTCCGAAGTGAAGCGTGCCGCCGACGCCGGGGCGCAGTGGCTGCACCTGGATGTGATGGACGGTGCTTTTGTGGATAACATCTCCTTCGGGCCGCAGATGGTGCAGACGGTGCGCAAGCTGACTGACCTGTATTTGGATGTGCATCTCATGATCCACCGTGCGGACCACTATCTGGAGCGTTTCATCAAAGCGGGCGCAAATAACATCACGATCCACGTCGAGGCGAACTACGACAGCTCGGTGGCGGAGACTTTGAACCGCATCCGCGCCGCTGGTGTGCACTGTGGCATCGCGCTGCATCCGAGTACGCCGTTTGAGGCAGCACTGCCCTTCGTGAACGACATCGACCTGCTGCTGGTGATGACGGTGGTGCCGGGATTTGGCGGGCAGCCCTTCATGGAGAAGGAAACGATGCCAAAACTGGCCGCCGCGCGTGATTACCGCGAGTCACACGGTCTGAAATTTCACCTAGAAGTGGATGGCGGCATCTACACGCACACCGCGCCGATCGCGAAGCAGAACGGCGCGAACCTGTTCGTCTGCGGCACGTCCTCCTTCGGCCCGCCGGACATGAACCAGTCCATGTGTGATCTCGCGGCCTCAGTGGCCTGAAATGAAAAAGGGCAGGAGATGAACTCCTGCCCTTCGTGATTGTTTAGCTTGCAGGCGGCGGTGGCACTGTCGGCTGGGGAGACGGTGCAGGCGCGGCGGTGTGGTTGTCGTCATGATGGTCATCGTCGTGATGATCATCCTGATCGTGCTTGTCCTCGCGTGGATCGTGGCCTTCCTGATGCTTGATGTCGGTGTGTTCAGTGACGCCTTTGAGGTGCGTCTTGAACTTACGATGGCGCTGCTGACCGGGCAGCGGGCTGATCTGCATGTTGATGTTACGACCTGCCATTTTCGGCTCCTGATCGACATGGCCCATGGTGAGAAGGTCAGCCTTGATCTTTTGTGCCAGTTGATGGCCCAGTTCTTGATGCGCCATCTGACGACCGCGGAACTGAAGCTGGATGCGCACCTTGTGGCCTTCGGCGAGGAAGTCTTCCGCATGCACGATCTTGATCAAATAGTCATGCGGGTCGATGCCGATGCGGAATTTCATTTCCTTCACCTTGCCGGCCTTGTGATGCTTGTGAGCTTCCTTCTTGTGCTTCTCCTGAATGTATTTGTATTTGCCGTAGTTGACGATCTTGCACACGGGCGGATCAGCATTCGGCGCGACCTCGACGAGGTCCAGTCCACGCTCCTTGGCGATACGGATGGCTTGTGCCGTGGGCAGGATGCCGAGCTGATGCGTGCCGTCTTCTTCTACGACACGCACTTTAGGCGCACGGATGCGCTCATTGATGCGGGTCTGATCGACAAAACGACCGTTTGGCCGATCACGGCCTCCGGGGCGATTACCACCAGGACGGAACGGACCATTGTTTGAGAAACCGCCTGGACGAGCCGGCCCCGAGGGGCGCGGGGCCCCAGCGGCTGGCCCTGCTGGGCGCGGAGCGGCTGGATTGGCTGGGCCAGCAGGTCCTGCGGGACGAGGCGGCGGTGGTGTGCCGCCTTGGTTTTGCTGGGGGCGCGGTGCGAAATTGCCGCCGCTCAGTTGCTGGAATGGATTGCTTATGGGTTACCTCCGTGTGGGTTCAGGAATCCAGGAGGCCTTGTGGCATTCACCTGGAAAATCAAAAGGAAAAGACGCGCTGCGAAAATCATATCAGCACAGACTCGATTCCAACATGCACGCGCTCTCAATCACCCGGTCATGCGGGGTCTGGAGACGCGTCAAAGAAAAAATCATGCGGGGAAAGTCGGAAACAAGCGGCTTTAGGAAACACGCTGGCGGAGTCATTGACTCAAACGCTGTGAATTAGTAGCGACTTTCACGAAGATGAGCAAGCCGATTTATTGACGCAATTCTACCCTCCCAGAATCCCATCGCAGGCCCTTGACGAGGGAAAAACGTCCAGACATCAGCTTTCCCGGATTTTTCCAGCCAGAGAGTCGAGCGTGCGCTTGAAGTCGTTGGAGCTGTTGATGAGATTTGTCACCACCTTGCAGGCGTGGATAACAGTGCCGTGGTCGCGGCCACCAAACTCATCGCCGATCTGAACGAGAGGCAGTTTGGTGAGGCTGCGGACGAGGAACATGGCTACCTGACGGGCTTCGGCGATGTTTTTTGGGCGGCGCGGGCCGGTGAGGTCGCTCACGCGTAGGTCGTAGTGCGTGGCGACGATACGCTGGACGCGGTCCACCGTGATGGTCTTGGACTGGTCGTCGTCGATCACGTCATGCAGCAAGGTTGCCAAAGCAGACTCGGTGGTGACGGGGCCTTCGAGAGAGACATGGGCGGCCACTCGCATGAGGGCACCTTCCAGCTTGCGAACGTTGGCGCGGATGCGGTGCGCCATGAAGTCGAGAATCCACGAATCGAGCGCTACGTTGAAATCACTCTGCTTGCGACGCAGAATGGCGATGCGAGTCTCAAAGTCAGGCATCTGGATCTGCGTGGCCAGACCCCACTCAAAACGGGAGACGAGGCGGCTTTCGAGATTTTTGATGTCACTCGGCGGGCGGTCGCTGGCGAGCACGATCTGCTTCGCGTTGTTAAAGAGTTCATTGAAGGTGTGGAAGAACTCCTCCTGCGTGCTGTCCTTGCCCTCGAAGAAATGTACGTCGTCGATGAGCAGCACATCGACTTTGCGGTATTTTTGCCGGAACTGGCTGAAGGTCTGCTTTTTGATGGCGTCCACGAACTCGTTGGTGAACTGCTCGGAGGTGACGTAACGCACATTGGTGCGCGGTTTGCGAGCCAGCACCTCTTGGCCGATGGCCTGCATGAGGTGTGTCTTGCCGAGACCGGTGGGGCCGTGGAAAAACAGTGGATTGTAAATGCGACCGGGCTTTTCGGCGACAGCGCGGGCGACAGCGAGGGAGTAGCTGCTGTTTGGGCCAGCAACAAAGCTATCGAAGTTGAACTTGGCGTTCAAACCGGCGTCGCTGAAGAATCGAATCGGTGCCTGGTCGGCGGCGGTGACACGTGCGGCTTTGATTTCTGGCATCGGCACAAACGCGGCACCTGCAGGCACCGGTTCTGTGGCGACGTGAAACTCAATCGCGGCAGGAACACCCGTGACCTCAGCCACGGCATCGGCCACGGCGGCGGTGTGATTGCTCTCGATCCACAATTGGTGGATTGGATTCGGCACCGTGATGATGAACCGCCCATCATCCGCAAGGCGTCCGCTGGTGCCGCTGAAGCAACGCTGGAAATTGTCTCCACCGAGACGCTGACGCAGCACATCGCAAACGCGGTCCCAGAGCGTTGGCATCAATGAGAACAGTTCCGCAGGTGCATGCTGGTTGGTTCCGTGGTTGGCTTGGGGATTCGTGCTTTCATCGTGGCGCGCCATGTCAGGGTTTCTAAGGGAGAGTGAGGTCAAAAAAGGGTTGAGACGACCTTCAAAAGTCATTCGGCAGGCATCAGGGAGAGCACGACATGAATTTCAAAAAGGGCACTGCTTTGTATGACGAAATCGACACATGTCACAAGCTCTTCTTCGATATATTTTTGAATTTTTTATCCGCGATGGTGAAAGTTTTAAAATCAGTTCGCGCTGAGGACATCAAGTTATTTGCAGTGAGGGGTCTTCAAGCTGTGAAGATCATGGGAACTGTGATGTACGGGTATATCAAGGCACGGAAAATGCGTGCCTCAAAGTTCCACCAGAAACTGTGCCTAAGGGTAGGTTTCGACAGTTCTATGGATCATCAATGGGCCTGCTTCACATGCTCGCCGAGGAGATCGCGGCCAAAGTCGCCGTCGAAACTGCGCCAGACGCTGTGAACGTGGTTGGCTTCGTTTTGAGTGTTGTCGTATTCAATGAGGAAAGTCTTCCCCTGCACTCGATAATAATGAGGCTCACCGCGCTCTTTGCCGCCGGCCCATGCGAAATAAACAGTGCCGCTGTTTTTGATCTCCGCACGCGCCTCGTCGGCGATCTCTGGACGCATGCGTCCGAGATATTCATCAATCAAACGGGTGAGCATGGCTTTCTGTTTTTCATCCAGTGATGAATCTGCAAGACCCGCCGGTGAAAGGGCGCTGACTTTTTTCTCGGCTGCGGTGATCATCTCTTTCGGAGCCTCGGTGGCCACAAATGCAGTCTTGAACTGCTCCGGGGTGAGTGATTTGACCAGCTCGCGCCCCATTTCCTCTTCCGCGGCAAGAACCCGCAGGCCGGTTAGAGATCCTTGGCGGACTTCACCCGGATTGCTGCCCATGAAGGCAGGCGTGGCACGTAGAAGCTGACCGTCTTTAATGGTGAAGTTCAAGGACAAGTGATGTCCCTCAACACGCCATCCCCAGGCGCCTTTGTCCGCTGGTTCGCCGAAAATGGAGACGAAGTATTTTTCAGGATCGCGCTTTTCGCGCACGGCAGCGCGTTTCGACTCATCCGCACCCTCTATCTGATAAAGCACCTCTTCCAGGCTCATGATGGTGACGGCTTTGGCAGCGCCACGTAGGCCGAGACCGGTGTTCAATAGTGCGTGCGCGAGAAGCCGCTGCTGCGGGTTCATGTCTTTCATGGGCAGGCCCTTGCGCTCACGTGGGATGAAATGCCAGTTCTCACGCTCTGCGTCAGCAAAGGCAAAAGAGGTCCGTGCTTTCTGCTCCGGGGCGAGGGAGGTGAGGAAGACTTTGGCGATGGCCGCCATCTGCGAGGCTGCCTCATGGGCATGAAGTGGAGACGAGGCGGCAAGGCACAGACCGAGGAGTGGGAGGGCAAAACGATGGAGAGGGTGCATGAATGGGCGTTGGATGGGAGAATCGAGGACAAGTCGAACGGCTGCAGCAACCACGGTTTGTCATCCAGCTCCATCATTTTTTACGCCATGAGCGCCGAGACGTTGACACTTTCCTCCGCGAGGCTGTAGTCTGATGATTATCGGATAAAAATCCCGCGTCCTCGCTATACCCGTCACGATCGCATGTACTCCAATGAAACCTACCTACTCGAACAGCTCCAGGAATCCGGACTGCTGAATGATCATGACATCAAGCAAGTCAAGGGCGGCCAAAAACCGGGTGAAAGCACCCTGGTGGCACTGATCAAGACCGGGGTGATCTCCGACGAGCAGGTGGCGCAGACGGTGGCGGTGAATGCGGGTATGGAATACGTTGATCTCAACGGGTTCGAGCCACACCAGGGCCTCAAAGGCCTCATCAGCCTTGAACTAGCGCTTAAATATAAGATCGCGCCGCTGGGAATGAACGGGACCGCGCTTCAGATCGTTATCTCCGACCCGTTTGACTTTGAGACGCTGGATGCGCTGCCGCATGTGTTGCAGCCTGAATTGGAGTTTTTCTGCTCCACTCCAGCGCTGATCAAGACGCTGCAGGCCAATCTTTACGGCAATGAGGCTGTCATGGGGACGCCGAAGGCCAAGAATATGGACGGCACAGCAGCGGATGAAGACGCGCCGGTCATCAAGCTGGTGACGAATCTGCTGATGGAGGCCTTCAAGAACAAAGCGTCCGACATTCACGTGGAACCACTGGAGAAGGACATTCGCGTGCGTTACCGCATGGATGGCGTTCTCGTGGACGTAGAGCATCACCCGAAACGACTTCATTCCGCCATCATTGGACGCATCAAGATCATGACCGGATCGATGCAGCTCGACGAGAAGCGAGTGCCCCAGGATGGGCGCATCCAGATGTCCTACAACGACAAAGAAATCGACATGCGTGTGTCGATCATTCCAACGAACAACGGTGAAAGCGTGGTCATGCGTGTGCTGGATAAGAGCAGTTTGCGTCTCGGTCTTGTCGATCTCGGCTTCCTGAGTGACGACCAAGCCGCATTTGAGCGTCTGATCACTCTGCCGGATGGCATCATTTTGGTGACGGGACCGACCGGCTCGGGCAAGGGTGGAAGATCCGGTCGAATACGAGCTGGCAGGCATCAACCAAGTGATGGTGAAAGAGGATGTCGGCATGACTTTTGCCGCTGCTCTTCGCGCCATGCTGCGTCAGGCACCTAACATCATCATGCTGGGGGAAATTCGTGACCTTGAGACCGCCTCCATCGCCATTCAGGCTTCGCTGACCGGACACTTGGTCTTCTCCACCCTGCACACCAATGACGCGCCAAGTGCCGTCGCTCGTCTCGCGGACATTGGCGTCAAACCCTTCCTCATCGCCTCCGCCGTGCGCGCCATTGAGGCCCAGCGCCTGGTGCGTAAGCTCTGCGGAGACTGCAAAACCCCCTCTGCCCTCAATGACCGCGAGTTGCGCTCCCTTGGTCTGGAGGTCTCCCAACTGGCCGAGGCCACCATCATGGGGCCTAACGGCTGCAGCAAGTGCCGCCAGGGCGGCTACCGCGGACGCATGTCGCTGGTGGAGATTTTCACTATCGATGATGAGGTGCGTAACATGATCAACCAGCAACTCCGAAGACCATGACAGCCCAGAATGTGATAGACATGCTCGAAAACCGCGGCGTGATCGACAAAGGCGTCGCCTACGACATCGAGCAGGACAGCGTCCACAACGGCAAGGACATCATCCAGGTGCTACTCGACTACGGCATCTACTCCAATGAGGATGAGTTCTGGGCACAGGTGGCGGATGAACTCGGTGCCGATCATTTCGATCTCGACAACTTCGAGCCGCCCCCCTCGGTCGTGGCGCTCATTCCGGCGGGTATGGCCCGGCTCTACGGTGCTTTTCCGATCACGCTCGATGCCCAGGGGTTGCATGTGGCCTTCACCGATCCTCTCAATGCTCAGCTCGTCGAAGACCTGCGCTTTGGCGTAGAAAAGACCATCGTGCCGGTCGTCGCCAGACGCAGTCAGGTGCAGTCGCTCATTGAAAAACATTACGGCAGCGGTGCGCCTAGCATCGACGAGATCTTTGGCAATCTCGGCAAGAGCGGAGGGAAGGAGAACTCGCCCGAAGCGGAGGCCAACTCGGCTCCTATCGTTAAATTCGTCGATCTCGTGATGCATCAGGCCATCAAAGAACGTGCGAGCGACATTCACTTCGAGCCCTTTGAGCGCGAATTCAAGATTCGTTACCGCGTGGACGGTACCCTCTATGAAATGGCCCCGCCGCCAGTGCATCTGGCCACTTCCGTGATCTCGCGCGTGAAGGTCATGGCAAACATGAACATCGCCGAGCGTCGAATCCCGCAGGATGGACGCATCATGACCACCGTCGGCGGTAAATCGGTGGACATGCGTGTGAACTCCCTGCCCACTCAGCATGGAGAGTCCGTTGTGCTCCGCGTGCTGGACCGCTCCTCCATCCAGCTTGAGCTCTCTGACCTTGGCATGG
The DNA here is from genome assembly GCA_021298725.1 of Verrucomicrobiaceae bacterium. Taxonomy (GTDB): domain Bacteria; phylum Verrucomicrobiota; class Verrucomicrobiia; order Verrucomicrobiales; family Verrucomicrobiaceae; genus Prosthecobacter. Next base: position 17,929 of record JAJTDU010000036.1, read on the forward strand.
GCGAAAGCTTGAGGAACTACATTGAAGAGACGATTCACAAGCCGAACGGCATCTTCATCGTCACCGGCCCCACCGGTGCTGGCAAGACGACTACCCTCTACGCTTGCCTTCGCAAAATCAACACCATCGACGCCAAGCTACTCACCGCTGAAGATCCCGTCGAATATGAGTTGGATGGCATCATGCAGGTGCCAATCAATGATGCCGTGGGCCTCACCTTCGCCAAAGCGCTGCGTTCATTCCTCCGTCAGGATCCCGACCGCATCATGGTGGGGGAGATGCGCGACCTCGAAACCGCGCAAATCGCCATCCAGGCATCGCTTACCGGCCACTTGGTGCTCAGCACCCTGCACACCAACGATTCCGCCGGTGCCGTCACCCGTTTGGTGGACATGGGCGTCGAACCGTTCCTCGTCGCTGCCACCTTGGAAGGAGTGCTTGCTCAGCGCTTGCTGCGCACCATCTGCAAATCCTGCCGCGCCCCCTATGAGCCAAGCCTGCATGTTCTCAACCAGCTCAATCTCTCCGTAGAAGACATTGGTGGAAAGCACTTCCACACCGGTTCCGGCTGCTCGGTCTGCGGCGGCAGCGGTTACAAGGGCCGCAAAGGCATCTATGAACTGCTGGATGTCACGGACCCGATCCGGGAATTGATCACTGGTCGTGCGCCATCCCTCGTTCTCAGGCAGAAAGCCATTGAATTGGGCATGGTGACTCTGCGCGAGGACGGCCTACGCAGCATTTATGATGGGGTTACTACCATCGAAGAAGTCCTCAAATACACCTAATCGCGCACATCCACTTCCATCGCGCCAATACAGGCTCGCTCTCGCTCATTATTTGATGGACAGAACACCCGCCATCCCGGTATCCTGAATTTCACCACTGCAAAAATCGCCTCCAAGACACGATCCTATGCCCAAGTTTCACTACATCGCCCTGGACCAAAACGGCCAGGAAACCGCCGGAGACCTTGATGCCGCTTCCGAAGCCGATGCCATCAATCAACTCCGTCAGACCGGGCTCTACCCGACCAGTGTCGCCGCAGAAGGCCAGGGACAGGCTGCCGCGATCAAGAAACGCGTCAAAACTTCCACCAAAGGCAAGTCCAAGGTCGTCAAGGTGGGAGCCAATGCCAAAGTGAAGAGCAAGACCTTGATGGTCTTTACCCGCCAGTTAGCCACACTGATCGACTCTGGCCTGCCACTGCTTCGCGGACTCACGGTTCTTGGTCGTCAGGAGCCGCATCCCATCATGAAGGGCACCATCAACACGCTGGCTGAAAACGTGCAGACCGGCAGCACCTTCTCCGAAAGCCTTCAGCAGTATCCACGCATCTTTAACAAGCTTTACATCAACATGGTCAAGGCCGGCGAGCTGGGTGGTGTGCTCGAACTTGTTCTAAACCGTCTCGCTGAATACCAGGAAAAAGCCCAGAAGCTCAAGAACAAGGTCGTGGCGGCGATGGTTTACCCCATCATCGTCATGTGCATCGCGTCCGCCATCATGGTCTTCCTGATGTTGGTCATCGTTCCGCGTTTCGAGACGATCTTCGAGGATATGCTCGGCAGCAAGGATAAGCTTCCAGAGCTTACCAAGTGGGTCATCGGCTTCAGCCGCAACATGTACGACTACAAATGGTATCTCCTGGGGGGCATCATGGGCAGTGTGCTCATCTGGCGCATGATCGCTGCCTCCAAAGGCGGACGCCGCTGGATCGACCGCTATAAGCTCAAAATGCCTCTTTTCGGCGACGTACAGCGCAAAACCGCCATTTCCCGATTCACCCGCACTCTTGGAACGCTCGTCACTTCCGGCGTGCCCATTCTTCAGGCGCTGAACATCACGCGTGACACAGCCGGGAATACCGTCGTTTCTGACGCCATCACCAAGGTGCATGACGCAGTTAAAGAAGGTGAGTCCATGGTCGCTCCGCTTGAGGCTAGCGGTGTGTTCCCCCCCATGGTGATCTCCATGGTCGATGTCGGCGAGGAAACCGGCCAGCTCCCTGAGATGTTGCTCAAAATTGCCGATGTGTATGAGGATGAAGTGGATAATTCCGTTTCCGCCCTTACCTCAATGCTGGAGCCTCTCATGATTGTGATCTTGGCTCTCGTGGTTGGTATCATCGTCATGGCGCTCTTCCTGCCTCTGATCGACGTGATCAAGAACCTCAGCGGCGGTGCTGGAGGCTAATCATCACTCAGAACTTCAAACCTGACTTTCATGAAACTGGCTCACTTTGGATACAACCTGCGACGCGGCTTCACACTCGTGGAGATGCTCATCGTGATCACCATCATCGCGCTCCTGGCAGGGCTGACCATGGGCGGGTACACCTATGCCATGAGATCCTCGAAGCGCCGCCTCACGGCGGGCACTTTTGAGGCCACCAAATCTGCGCTGGAGAACTATAACACCGAATTCGGCGAGTATCCCGAACCGGCGAACAGTGGTCAGATGGTGGAAATACTGCCTGGTAAAAGCTATGACACGAGCGGTGCAGCATGCTTGTACCAAGCACTCAGTGGTGATGGCTATGACCAACTCAAAGGGGTTACAGGCTCTGCAGAGGGGGAGACTCCCGGCAGTTCGGATGGCAAGACAGAGGGGGTGGAGATCCAAAACATCACACTCAAAGAAATGCCTCAAAGCATGTTCATCCGTCGTGACTCGACCTTCATGCTTGTTGATGGATTTGGCAGGCCGTTTCAATATGTTAAAGCATCGCCAGTGACTACCACTCCCGGCGGTGCTGGAGACGCGGCCGATGTCGAAACAGTCAACAGCACCTATGATCTATGGTCGTATGCAGAGGATGAGGTGAACACCCAATCAACGTCTTCAGATGCTCTTGAGGACCCCAGTATTGCACTCAAGTGGATCAAAAATTGGTAAGTTAGCTTTCCTCTCGGAAAAGGTTCTCTATGGAATCCCATTGAACCTAATACCCAGGGTGTTAAATCCCCAGCATGCCCATTGGACTCGCCATCGCCTCAATTCTTGCGCTTTTCATCAGCTTCTGGGCGCTTAACATCGCACGTGACCCGCGGGTCTGGCGCCTGTGGTGGATGGATTTGCTGGGAGTTTTGGATGTGGACTCAGACCGTGGTGAGCGGCGCGTGCAAGAATCCCAGATGTCATTCATCTGCTTCACGCTTTTTGTCCTACTGCTCGCCACCAGCCTCAGTGGTGCTTTTTGGACGGTGGATCTCATCCGCGAATACAAACGCGATAAAACGCGCTTTGAGCGTGAGATCGATAGGTCCAATCGTGAAATCGAAAAGGTCAAAAGCAAGCCGCAGAGAATCGCTCGCTGACCCCAGGTCAGCCTGAGAATTAAGTTTGCGCCCTGCCATCATCACGGCGAAGAAAATGGCCATACTTTCTATTCTATGAACCGCCAGGAAAACCTCGAATCCCTTTTTCGCGACGGCAAGACCGTCATCCTCCCCATCGACCACGGCTGCGCCATTCCTGTGCCCGGTTTGGAAAACCCCTTCCAGATCATCGACCAGGTCAACGACTTCGTTGATGGCTACGTTCTGAACCTTGGCGTCGCCCTGCGTGCCGCTGACAGCCTTGCAGGCAAGGGGATCATCCTCCGCACCGATGTTTATAACACCCGCACCACGGGCGAAGGCGCTGGCAGCATCGGCGTTTACGGCGTCGAAGAGGCCGAAATGGTGGGCGCTAACGCTGTGATGAACATGCTCTATCCTTGGTCCGCGTATGAGAAGGATAACTTCCAGGAATGTGCCGATCTCATCCGTCTCAGCCTCGACACTGACATCCCGGTCATCCTCGAATCCCTTCCTTACGCTCTCGGTGCTCCGGACAAGTACACCGTGGAAAACGTCAGCTTTGCCGTTCGCCTCGCCGCCGAACTCGGTGCAGACGTTGTTAAGACCCCGTATCCGACGAACGGCTCGGTCGATGATTTCCGCCGCATCGTCGCCCAGAGCTTCGTCCCGGTCATCATCCTCGGTGGCGCTGCCATGGGTGACGACGCGGGCTTGCTACAGATGGTCGAAAACGCGATGGATGCAGGTGCCGCAGGCATCGCCATCGGTCGCAATGTCTGGCAGCACAAAAATCCGGGAGCTATTGCCCGCAGCCTCTCCGCCGTCGTTCATGAGGACATGTCCGCCCTCGAAGCGCTCGCACTGCTGAAAGAACCCGTGCGCTGAACCAGTTTCGCTCCAGTCCCACCATGAAACGACTGCTTCTTGCCGCCACCCTGCTTGCCGCGCTTCCTCTGCCGGCCCAGCAGCTTCAGACCTTCGAAATCAAGGCAGATGACTGGGCCGAGGGAGAGCCGCCCAAAGAAGTCTTCGTGGTCGATGGCACCCTCAAGATCGCCTCGCACGAGGGTAACAAGGCCATCGTCGTCGATCCCGCGCCCATCACCGATGCGAGCGCCCAACTCGCCATCTCAGCCGCTGGCAATGCCAGCATTGAGGCGCGCATTTTTGCCACCAAACGAGGTCGCAGCACACCGCGTTTTGGCGTCAGCGTACACGGCATGAGCGGTTATCGCCTGCTTGTGAATCCGGCCAAAAAAGCCCTCGAAATCGTCAAAAACGACCAAACCATCGTCACGGTGCCTTTCACTTGGACCGCTGGCGCGTGGCTGAAGGTCAAGCTGGAGGCCAAAAAAGGCGAAGGCGATGCTTGGAGCATCATTGGCAAAGCCTGGGCCGCCGATGCTGTAGAACCCGCCGAAGCGCTCATCAAACACGATGACAAAGGCCTCAAAGGTCAGGGTAAGTGTGCCATCTGGGCCACCCCCTTCTCCGGCGAACCCGTCTTCTTTGACGACATTCGCATCAGCCTCGAAACCGCGCCTGTGCCCTAAACCTTCAGGCGCTTTGATTCCGTTGGCGGAGCCCCGCACCACCAGCGCGGTTGGTCCCAACGGAATTTCGGCTCATCGAGATGGCTGATTTGCCCCTTTGATTTCTCAATCTGGGAGCTTTTTCAACGGGCTTTAGATCGTCATCGAGGAATAGCCGCCGTCCACGACCATCTCGTGGCCGGTGACGAAGGAGCTGCCGTCTGCGGCGAGGAGCAGGGCCGCGGCGATGAGTTCCTTGGCCTCGCCAAAGCGGTTCATCGGCGTGTGGCCCATGATTTTGGTGACCCGGTCAGGTGTGAGCACTTTTTTGTTCTGCTCGGCGGGAAAGAAGCCGGGGACAAGCGTGTTCACGCGGATGCCCAGCGGTGCCCACTCGCGGGCGAGGTTCTTGCTGAGATTGTGAACGGCTCCCTTGCTCATCGAGTATGTGAACACACGGCTCAGTGGCAGCAGACCCGACATGGAGCCGAGATTGATGATGGAGGCGGGCACTTTGTTTTCGACGAAGTATTTTCCAAACACCTGGCAGGCCAGAAACACGCCCTTGGTGTTGATGTTCATGATCCGATCGTATTCATCCTCGGCGATGTCGAGGAAGGGCGTGGCGGAGTTCACGCCCGCGCCGTTGACGAGAATGTGGCAGCCGCCCGAGCGCTCCAGCACTTGATCGAGCAGGATTTGCAGGTCGGCTTTGCGGCTGGCATCGGCAGAGACGAAATACGCTTGGCCACCGGCGGCCTGGATGGTTTCGAGACGTTTGTCCGCCTTCGTCTGATCGCGACCGACGAGCACGACTTCCGCGCCGGCGGAGGCATAGCCTTCGGCAATGGCTCCGCAGAGTTCGCCGGTGCCGCCGATGACGACGGCGGTTTTGCCTTGGAGAGAAAAGAGTTCGAAAATGGAGGACATAGTGAGGGGCGCATCTATGGCGTGTCATTACCGCGCTGCAAGCCGCCTCTCCCGTCACTTTCGGCATCTTGACACCTCACGCGCTGTGCTCTCCCGTACGGGCATGCCCTGGAGCCACATCATGGTCTTCCTCGCCGGTGTTCTCGTCGGCGCGGCGACGATTGTGCTCTGGAAGGCGCTACGTTTTGCCGCAGATCTGCGTGCCGCCCGCCATGCGGTGTCCAGTTATGTGTTTCCTGACTGCGGGGTGGCAGACGAGTTGGCTCAGAAGGCAGTGGAAAACTGCAAAAACCGCCTGCGCTGGCAAAAAAACCTCAATCCCGAGTGGCTGCCGCCGCTAGTGGACGAGGTGCCGAAACTCGTGCGCGAGATCGCGGCGATCTACCATCCGGGCAAACAGGAGGCGCTGCTCACGCCGGGCCTGAGCCAGTTCTCCCGGGCCGTGCATCTCGCGGCGATGGATGTGGCGGACTTTCTGCAAACGCGCTCCATCGGTCGGCTCGTGGATGTCAGCGCCAGCACGGCGCTCAAGACTTGGGAGATGACGCACAAGATCGCTACGCACGAGAAAATGCAGACTGCAAACAAGTGGTACAAACGCCTGCTGCCCGTCTGGCAGGTGCTGCGCTTCAAATCTCCCGTCATGTGGGCTGGCATGGCCGTCTCCAACGTCGCCGCTCGCACGCTCCAGCCTGCGGTGATCGACATCATCGCCAAACGCACGATTGATCTCTACAGCGGACGTTTGGGCAAAGGCACCGGCACGATTCCAACGGCGACGCTCCCCCTGCCTGAGCAGGAAGTGCCGCCAGGGGCGATGTGATCACTTCTTCTTGCTCGTCTTTGCCTTCAAACTCGCGAGGTAGGCCACGACATCGCGAATCTGCGGTTTGGTGAGGATGCCGAGCATGGGAGGCATGACACTGATGGGCGGGGTGGCGGTGGCGATTTGTGCGCGGGGGATGCTTTGGGTTTTGCCATCCGGCATGCGCAGGGTCATTCGCGTGGCGTCTTCCTTGTCGAGAGAGCCGGAAATGCTTTTGCCATCCTTCAAGGCGATGGAGATGAGGCCGTAGCCGGGGGCGATTTGGGCGATGGGATTGAGCAAGGATTCGAGGAGGTATTTTCGGTCTTTTTGACTGCCGATGATTTTCAAGTTGGGGCCGACCTGGCTGCCTTCCTTGGCCTCGATGGTGTGACAGGCGATGCAGTTGGCACCGAGGTGATTGGTGACGATGTCGCGACCGGTGGTGACATCGCCACCTTCGAGCAGTTCGTCGTTGGTGGTGTGTGTCTGCGTGTAGGCGTCGAGTTTGGGCTTCAAGCTTTCGCGTGTGGCGGCGGCTTCGATGAGATCGAGCTGGATGGCGGCGGGAACTTGGTTTTGCGCGAGTTTGTCGAGCCAAGTGGCGAGGAATTGGTCGGCCTTCGCATTCGCCGCGGTGGCGAGGAGATCGAAGGCGAGTTGTTTGGTGACGGTGTCGGCTTCATTGAGAGCATCGGGCACGCAATGGAGTGCGTGCGGATTCATCGGCGATGATTTGCAGCAGCAGCTCGGGTTCGACGCGAAGCTGGAGCTGCATGAGCAGTTCGACGGCCTTGGCCTTCAACTCACCGTCCTGCAAGGCCATTAAGGCATCGAGATGCGGCTGCACGACCATCACGAGTGCTTTGGAATCGCGTGCGGCGATGGTGTGAGCGTGGCCGTCGATGCGGTCGAGTCGCGGCGGTGAATTCCAAGCGAGAAGCACGTCGAGCGACTCGGATTGTAGCTCGGAGGGCTTGAGAGCGGTTTGGACGACACGTTGTGCGGCTTCGGCGGTGCCGAGGCGGAGGCAGGCGTTCAAACCGCGACGGGAGTGACGGTTGATGAGTGCTGGAAGCGCCTCGGGGATGCCTGCGTCGTCGTGTATGGCGCGTTCGGCTTCATCGGGGAATTTGCTGAGGAAATCGGCGACACGCGGCGAACGCTGGCGTGCGAGGGCGAGGAGGCTGCAAAGGCTTTGATCCTTCACGAGCGCGGCTTCATCGGCACAACCGGCAAGGCCGGTGACGATGGCGTGGCGCATGAACGGATCGTTTTGCTCTTTGGACGCGAGTTGGAGTAGTTTGGGCGTTGCGGAAGGTTCTTTGAGTTTGCCGAGGGCGATGGCGGCGTGGAAGCGGACGCGTGAGGTGTTAGACGTGAGAAGAGAGACGAGTTCGGGCACGCGTGTGGTGCCATCTCCGAGCATTTTGGCGGTTTGGGTGAGGATTTCGGGATCGGAGTCGGTGAGGAGTGCGTAGAGTGGGCTGGTTTCGATTTTTTTGGCACGCAGACCTTGCCCGAGGCCCCAGATGGCGTGGATGCGGGCGAGCTGTTTCGCCTTCTTGTCGGCGGCGATGGCTGCGAGGGTGGTGAAGTCACCGCTTTTCACCAAGGCGAACTGGGTTTGGAGGCGGACGCGCTGGTCTGGATGGGAGAGATGGGAAGGTTGGGAAGAAGGTGAGGCGAGGAGCTTGGCGGTTTCGAGGCGCTCGGGGCTGTTTTCGCTCGCGGGATCATCGGCGGTCCAGATGTGGCCGATTTCGTCGATGGGATAGCCGCCGCTCCAGTCGGCCATGATGAGCGATCCCTGCGGTGTGAAGGCGAGACCAATGCCCATGATGCCGCTGTGGATGACGCGCTCGTTGTTCATGACGAAGCTGGCGCCGCTCGGCGCGATCTGAAACGCGGTCATCTGGCCGGCGGGGAACTGGTTGAGGATGAATTGGCCGCGCAGCGAGGCTCCGAGCGCGGTGCCAGGCTCGTGGATGAAGCCAGCGGGGCCATTCGAGTAGTTTTGCAGCGGCGGCGTGATGAACTTGGGCTGCGTGGCATGCGCGGGCTTCCACAGGCCTTCGCGCATCCAACGGCTCTCGCTTTTCTGATACTGATGGCCGCAGCGCCAGCCGGAATCGCTGCGCTCGGTGATGTAAACGAAGCGCTCTTTCTCGCCGGGGAGGTCGGCGTCGTTGTCCACCCCGAACAGGTTGCCGTAATCGTCGAAGGCGATCTCCTGCACGTTGCGCAGGCCGTGGGCGAAGACTTCGAAGCCGGTGCCGTCCGGTTCGCAGCGCAGAACGCAGCCTTCGTGCGGGTAAAACCACTTCACGCCTTCCTTGCTGGTCACGTTCACGCCTTTGTCACCAATGCTCCAGTAGATGCGGCCGTCAGGGCCGATGCGCGGGCCGTGCATGTCATGCCCGGCATACGCGATGTGCATGCCGAACCCATGCGCGACGATCTCGCGCTCGTCGGCGACGCCGTCGTCGTTGGTGTCGCGCAGGCGCACGAGGTCGGGTGCGACGGTGACGTAAACCCAGCCGTCGTGATACAAAATACCTGCGGCGATGCCGGTGACGACGCTGTTGAAGCCTTCGGCGAAGACGGTCATCTGGTCGGCGGTGCCGTTGTTGTCCGTATCGCGGAGTTGGTAGATGCGCTCGCTGTGAACGGTGAGATCTTTCCAGTCGATGGAGCCGTCCTTGTTGTGATCTTTGAGGCTGCCGCGTGGCTGGCGCAGCTTGCCGGGGGCGAGTTCGCGCTTTAGAAATGCTTCCTTTTCCTCGACGCTGGTGAGCGAGACGTCATCGGGAATCCACATCGTGTGCTCGCGGATGTCGAGATCGGCCACTTTGCGCCGGGTGGTGGCGGTGACATAGACGCGGCCCTGCGGATCGACCGTGACGGCGACGGGATCGGGCACATTGAGTTTGCCAGACCACTTGTGAAGTTCGAGTGCGGCCTTCGCGGCGGCTTTTTTCTCAGCGGCGGCGCATGGCAGGGCCAGCAGCGCGCCGAGGGCGATGTGACAGAGTTTTTTCATGAGAAAGAGGCGAGGAAAAGGGTGGGGGAACGTTTCTTCTTGCCGCTGCAAGGCGGACCCGTCAAAGTCGAGTGTGCGTTTGAAAATTACGAACGTCATTCACCAAACTCCAACCCAAATCCAATCATGAGTCAGATCGTTCCTCTCATCAGTTCCGGCACCGCCGGTCCCCTCGGTGTTCTTCATCTTCCCCGTCTCTGGCAGAAAGCTTCGCTGGCCGACGCTGGCAAACTCCACGCGGACTATCCCGGCATTGGCTGCGGCTACGACCAAATGACGCTCGACGCGCTGGGCATCAACATCGAGACCTTCAAAGCCTTCATTGCCACCAAGCCAAGCTACCCGCAAACCGAGGCCTGGATCAAGTCGCAGCCAGGGGTGAACCTGACGAAGGGCAACATTTACAAACACAACGCTTCCATCATGGGCTACATCCACGATGAAGCCACGCGCAAGACCATCCTGGAGGCTGATGGCATCGCTGACGACGGCAGCGTGAATCCTGGTGCGGTGGATCTGAACAACCTGGACGACTGGCACATCTTCTGGGCGCAGGAGATCAAGTAACATTCGTTCACTTTGTTCGCGGTTCTCGGTGGGTTGTTTCACGGTTGATCTAACCGCGTACAGCGCACAGGGA
>JAJTDU010000250.1 GCA_021298725.1 Verrucomicrobiaceae bacterium
GCACCGCGATCATCTCCGCATGAAACGCGCACTCCGCCCCGCCGCAGGCCACGCGATCGCCGACACGGAAACGCGAGTTCAGCTCGTCCACCGCCACCACCACACCCGCCGCCGAGTAACCCAGCGGTGTCGGCGATTCGAGCCGGTTGCGCACTTTCTCCAGCGCCGCCTTCCAGCCCAACGTCTTCGCCGTGTCGATCACCTTTTTCACCTGATCCGGTCGCGCCTTCGCCTTTTGCAGCAACGACATCCGCGCCTGCTCCACCTTCATCCGCTCCGTCCCCGGCGAGATCACCGAACACGTCGTCCGCACCAGAATCCCTCCCGGCGGCGGCACCGGCGCAGGCACATCCTGCAGTTCAAGGCGTCCGTCTTGGTATTGGGCGAGTTGTTTCATTGATGAGCCTTAAATTGATGATTTTAGAGCACTGATCAGCCACTTGTGCTTCCCCGCGCTCGTCTTCTCCACTTCCTGCACCTCACGCAGCGTGAGGATGAAATCATCGCCCAGTTTCTTCAGCAAGCCCGCTCGCATCGCCGCTTCGCGCCTGCTTTGCCACTGCGGTCCGGGTTGAAATCGACATTCGACCTCGCCGACGCGTTCCTGGAAGAACTGCACGGCCAGGAGGCCGTCGAAGATGTTGTCATGCATGTTGATCGCCGTGAGCGAGATGCGGCGGCCGGTGGCACTGATGAGGAACTCGTAGTCACGGCCCACGACCTCGGAAACCTCGCCATTCGTGATTATTGCCAAATCTCCCGTGCGATACCGGATCAGCGGCATGACGTGATTGTGAAACGAAGTGCCGATGATTTCGCGATGGCCGTCCGCATTCGCCTCGCCGAACTCGACGAAGCCGTAGGTGGGCCAGAATTGCAGGTGATTCGAGGTGCGGCCCTGCGCGGCAAGCACCACGCGCTCGCTGTGGCCATACCAATGGCAAACGCGGGCACCGAAGAACTGCTCCAGATGCTGCTGCGACTCCGCCGTGAGCTTTTCCGATCCGCAGAGCAGTGAGGTGAGCGGGAAATCGAGCTTCAAGCCTGCCTGCGCCAAACCACGTGCGAGGAGCAGCGCCGCGCTGGGATATGCATGGAGATGCTGCGGCCGGAATCGGTTCAACGCGGCCACATACTCCGGCAGACGCTCCGGCGTGAGGTGATACGAAGACAAGATGAGCCAGTTCCGCGTCGCATCGTAATAGCTGATGCCGCCGCGTGCCTTGCTCGACGTGACACCGCCGCGAATCACCGCCAGACGATCGCCAATACGATAGCCGCGCCGCGACCACTGCGCTTCGAGATAAGCCTGTTCCTTCGGTCGGCTCACGCCTTTGTGCAGATAGAAGCCGACCGGCACGCCACTCGATCCGCCGGTGGTGATGTAGAGCCGCTGCTTCACGCTGAACTCCGGATTCACCATCTTCTCGCGATGCAAAAGAAGATCCTGCTTCGTCAGCAAAGGATAGTCCTTCAGTTGCTCCAACGACTCAAACTTTGACGGATCAACACCGCAGGCCGCGAAGCGCTCCGCATAGAACGGCGCTTTGGAGGACGCGATCAATGAATCACGCAGCGCCACGACTTGATAACGCCGAATCGCCGCCGCATCCCACGTCTCCACTTCCCGCGCCTCGTTTAGAAACCGTGTGTAGGCCGCGCCATAGCGCCACGAGGTTGGAATCGCCCGATAAACCCGCCCAGCGAGCAATTTGACCGGCTGCGGCGCTGCTTCGTAGAGCTTGAGCAGCGGATAGAGGGTGTCTTCGAGAGACATGAGGGCAATCAGGCCCGAATGGGCCTGTTCAAAACTCGCAGGGCTGCCACTGCGGCCCCGAAGCCGTTGTCGATGTTCACGACAGTCAGGCCGCTGGCGCAAGAATTGAGCATGGTGAGAAGTGCGGAGATGCCACCGAGATTCGCACCGTAGCCAACGCTGGTTGGTACGGCGATGACGGGAGCGGCAACGAGGCCACCTAGCACACTGGGGAGAGCTCCTTCCATACCAGCAACGGCGATGACGATGCTGGCGCTGCGTAAATCATCGAGTCGGGCAAGAAGGCGATGCAAGCCAGCCACTCCGACATCCGTAATGCGGTTCACTTTGGCACCAGCGAACTCCAAGGTCTGCGCGGCTTCTTCGGCGACCGGCACATCAGAGGTCCCGGCGCAAACGACAGCCACCGGGGCCGATTGGAAGGGCCGCTCCATTTGACCGACGCGATACAACCGAGAAACGCCGTCGTAGCTGCCGGTGGGCAAGCGCTGGCGCAAAAGACCCGCCATCTCTGGCGACACCCGTGTAGCGAGGGCGCAACCATGCGCAGCGACGAGAGCGGTGAGAGCATCCGAGGTCTGCGTGTGCGTCTTGCCTTCGGCAAAAACGGCCTCCGGGAAGCCTTGGCGGATGACGCGATGCGTGTCGGCGAGCACTTGACCGGCTTCGGCCAAGGGCAGGGTACGAAGCCGCTCCAAGGCGTGATCAGGCGGCAGCGTGCCATCGCTGACTTGGGCCAGGAGGTCACGAAGTTTCGATTCGTTCATAGGGAATGTGTCGCCTGATTCTCCCGAGTCGGGCCAGGGGTTTAAGGTTGCCTGCTGCTGTGGAATTCATGCTCCGAGGTTTTTCAGAGCATTGAGAAAGCCCAAAGACATTCGATTCGACTCTGCAGAATCAAGCTACGAACGTGCTTTGAGCACTTCGTTCATGCTGCCGGAGCGCAAGCCGACCAGATCGAGTGTGATGTAGGTGTAACCGACGCGGTGCAGTGCTGCGGTGATTTCATTGCGTTGCTGCAAGGCAAGCAGCAAATCGACCTCGGGAACTTCTAGGCGAGCAACGTCGCCATGATGACGCACGCGCAGTTCACGAAAGCCCAGATCAAACAGCGCGGCTTCGGCACGTTCGATCTGGGAGAGCAGTTTCGGTGTCACGCTCATGCCATACGGCACACGGGAGGCGAGGCAGGCGGCGGCGGGCTTGTCCCAGTTTGGCAGGCCGAGAGCTTTCGCGGCTTCTCGCACGTCTTTTTTGCTGAAACCGAGTTCGTGCAGCGGGCTGAGGATTTTCAACTCACGCGCGGCGGCGCGTCCGGGCCGAAGATCGAGTGTGTCTTCGGCATTCATGCCATCCAGCACATGCGCGATGCCGTTTTGCTCTGCAAACTGCCGCAGGGCGCGGTAAACGTGATCTTTGCAGAAGTAGCAACGATTGGGGGCGTTTGCTTGATACGCGGGATCGTTGGTTTCTTCCGTCGGCAGCAGTTCAAGACGCGCACCGAGCCGTTCCGCGAGCGTGATGGCCTCATCCTTCTCGCTTTGCGGCAAGCTGGGCGAAACGGCGAGCAGGGCGACGACATTTTCACTCCCAAGCGCATCCACCGAAGCCTTGAGCACGAGCGTACTGTCCACACCGCCGGAATAGGCGACGGCGACGCGTTCGAGCGGCTTGAGATGGGCGAGGAGCTTTGAAATCATGACGGTGGCAGCAAATCCTTCTGCAAGTGAGGCGCAAGGCTGCGTATGAGGGAGAGGATCATTTCGACAGTCTCCGCGTCGTTGCGGCGGCGCTCGCCGCTCTGCTGCGGGGTGAGATTGTCCGTCACCCGCGCAATCACGGATGGATAAGCCCACCGGTGGTTCACGTTGCGCAGGACGCTGTCACGCAGGCTGAGGAGCTGGCGTTCGAGGTTGCTGGGAGTGCTGATGTCGGCCCCGACGAACCAGTAAACATAATGTGCCCGCAGCGGCAGCTTAGTGCCGTTGCCGAGGAGCACCTCGCGCTCGATGGCAAGGTCGCGCACGCGAAGAACATCGCCGGAGAGCAGTTTGACCTCGCGCACGCGTGAATCGGTGATCGTCCAACCCTGGCCATCGAGGCAGACTTCGGGACGATGGATACTGCGAGTGTCATGGCCCGCGATGACGAGTGAAACGTGGGCGAGATCGCGTCTCTCAAGCGGGCGGCCAGGTGTGCGATACTCACGCTTCACGATGATGGTGTCGGCGGGCAGCAGTTCGCGCTCTTTATCGCTCGGCGGCTCAGATTCACCGACAAAACTGCCCGCCACCATCGGCAGCTCGGCCAACACACCCGCCTCATCGCCAGCCTTGGTGGAAGGCGAGAACTGGCATAGCAGGACGGTCATGCCGCAGAGGACCAGGAGGATGACCGCGCGATTGATCATGGCAGGGAGGAAACG
>JAJTDU010000037.1 GCA_021298725.1 Verrucomicrobiaceae bacterium
CTGCGCATCTATTCGCGCAGCGCACAATTTAGCCTTTTGTTTTCTAACAGCATTACTCGGCTTTCACCTTGCTTTGCTTCTTCTGTTTTCTGAAAGATCGATTCTGATTCCAAGGCAATTAAAGCTGCATTAGCTGCTCAAACTCTCTTCTCGTCAGCCGCTGTTTTTCGCTAGCGGATAACCAGATTAGTACAACTCCGGGACCCTGCAACTCTATTTTGTATGTTTTTGAATGTTTTTTCCAAAAGGGCCCGAGTGACACGGCGGTGATGCTGATTTTTCGGTCACAACCTCGACTTTAATCGTGGGTCAGTTGTTCACTGGCTGCCTTTCCCGAATCAGTAACGTGAGCCACTTAGCTGTCTCGTCAGCGATGACGTTGTAGCCTGCAAGATTCGGGTGGCGATCACTCATCCAACCAGGCAAATGGCCGTAAATGCCATCAAGCCGATTATCAAGCACGACAACCTTCGGCTCAGCCTCGGCCTGAATGTAAGGAGTGGCAAAACTGCGGAGGCCCACAGGGATTTTAGACAGCGCGTAGCGTCGGTAGTTGAGTCCATCCGGGTTCTTCTTCAACTCAGCGTGATAGCGTGGTGCGATGTCGAAGAGAGATAGTTTTTCATGGGAGGCGATCTGTTTGATGAGGTCGTTAATGTCTTCATGCAGATTGTCGAGCGCGTAGGGTATGACGGTCATCGGGATGAGCATCGCCTTCGGGTGGTCTTTGCGCAGGCGTTCGAGCAACTCGTGAAAGTCTCTTGGGAAAGCATTGTTGAAATCCTTGATCTTCGATGCGTCGTTAAGTCCGTAGCGAATGAAGATGTAATCCGCCTGCGGCTTGGTCTTCACAGCCTTGTCGTAGCGTGTGTCGAGCAGGCGGCGGATGAACTCGCCATTGACGCCTTCGTTGTAGACGTCACTTGGCGGCAGATCTGCCTGCTCAGCGAGCTTGATGCGCAGCGTATCCTCAAACTGCGGCTCATCTGGCGCGATCTTTTTCGGTATGCTTGCCTCAGTGGTGCTATCACCCAAAAGGATGATTTGCAGACGTTTTTTTCCTGCGGTGGCAGAGCTAAATGTAAAGGGCTGACCGCCAATAAACTGATCCGAGGTAATCGTGGGGCAGATGTGTTTCTCGACATGTTGAATGAACAAATCGGAGCCGCGCATGTGGCTGACGAATGGCCAGCGGGCGGGGTTGTACATTGTGTCGGTCATGTCCCGCATAAGGACCACATGCTTGCCATTTTTCGCCATTTGGCGCAGTCCAAAAGGCCGACCAGCGACACACATATTGGTGTGAACGCCCACGAGGATGACGTTGTCGATGTTCCGTGCTTCGAGCAGGTTCCAAATCTCTACGCCACTGTCGCTGATGGCATCCTTGCCTTGTTCTATGCGCAGCGCTTCGATCTGCTTTGTCCATGGTGCCTTCGGATCGAGCCCCTTGGCCGCGAGTTTCTTTACCCAAACAGCATGTTCAGCAGGATCATCATCCTCACCACCATCTGTTTGATCGAGAGGATACACAGCTTGTTCTTCGGCTGGGATTTGCTTGCACCACTCGCCGATCTTGTCTGGAAGGCGGGCGGCGGCAGGGGCAGACTGGGCACGTTCTCGTGCCGCAGTGCCGTCGTAGAAACGCATGCATGCACTTGGAGCGTGGATGATGAGTGCGCCCTGACCGCGGGCTTTTTCGAGCACTTCGTTCATGCGCGGGACCATCTCGACTTCACGCGTGACGGCATTCTTGCAATGATGCATGTCCCACATGTCACAGACGATGATGGCCGTGCAAGAAGGTAGCCACTGCTCTTTGGCGAGCGTCGTTTTACCTGATGCCGAGCGGGATTGAAGCGTGAGAGAAAATGGAGTTTCCTCCGCTGAGGCAGACAGCGTCAGAGCGAGAAGTACAAGCGGAATGCGCATGTGCAGGATACGGGATCCAGCCAGGCTTTTCTCGAGGGCAATGCAAATGCCCTTTTACGACCTACCCAAAGCGCCGAGAACCTTCGCGACCGTATTTTCGACACTGAGGCCGTGTTTTTGGCGCAGAATAGGAACGCTGCCGTGCTCAATGAACTGGTCAGGCCAGCCGATGCGGACAACGGGCGTGTGAATGCCAGCGTCGCTGAGCTGTTCTATGACCCCTGCGCCGAATCCGTTGCGAAGCACATGGTCTTCGAGTGTGCAGACGACCTTCACTTTTTTGGCGAAGGCTTCAAAGCAGGGCATGTCGAGGGGCTTGATCCAGCGCGGGTTGATGAGTGCGACGGAGAGACCTTTGGCTTCGAGTTCTGCTTTGGCAGCCTCGGCGATAGGGAACATGTCGCCAAGAGCGATAAGGGCAACGTCGTTGCCATCTGCGATGACTTCGGCCTTGCCGATTTCGAGAAGGATCGGCTTGTCCTTCGGCGTGACGCCGGGGCCGTTGCCGCGCGGATAGCGGATGGCAATGGGTCCACTTTCGTAATTCGTCATGGTCCAGAGCATGTCCACGAACTCATCTTCATTCCGTGGTTGCATGTGGACGAGACCTGGAATGCCACGGAGGTAGGCGATGTCGAAGAGGCCGTGATGAGTGGGGCCGTCGTCACCGCTGAGACCGCCACGGTCCATGCACATGCGCACCGGGAGGTTTTGGATGGCCATGTCATGCAGGATCATGTCGAAAGCACGCTGCATGAAGGTGGAGTAGATCGTGAGGAAGGGCTTCAAGCCACGCGTGGACAGGCCACAGGCAAAAAGGGCGGCGTGCTCCTCGGCGATCCCTACGTCGAAATAGCGCTCAGGAATTTCTTTTTTAAATACGCTCAAGCCAGTGCCGCCTGGCATAGCACCGGTGATGGCGACGATTTTCTCATCCGTCTTGGCGAAGTCGGTGACACTGCGGGCAAAGACTTGGGAGTAGGTAGGCTTGTCACTGGCGGCGGTTTCGCCGGTTTCGACGCTGTATTTCCCAAGGCCATGGAATTTGCCCGGGTCATTGAGCGCAGGGGTGTAGCCACGGCCTTTCTCAGTGATGATGTGAAGGATCACCGGCTCATCCTGAGTTTTGAGAAACTCGAAGGTCTGAATGAGCAGCGGGAGGTTGTGACCGTCGATGGGACCGTAGTAACGAATACCGAATTCATCGAACAGAACGCTGCGATTGGTGGGCGTCTGGCTTTGGGGAAGGATGATGTTCTTGGCGTTGCCCTCGACTTTTTCAGCAAAACGACGCGCACCTTCACCCAGCATGAACTCGACGAATTTGGCGGCCTTCTGGTGCAGGTTCGCGAAAGCGGGATGGGTGGCGATGGAATTGAAGTACTTCGCGATGGCACCGACATTGCGGTCGATGGACCACTCGTTGTCATTGAGGACAACGATGAGTCGCTTGGTATGCGCAGCGACGTTGTTGAGCGCTTCAAACACCGGACCGCAGGTGAAAGCGGCGTCACCGGCGACGCAGACGACGTGCTCGTCACCACCGGCAAGATCACGTCCAGTGGCCATGCCGAGCGCGGCGGAGAGGGCGGTGCCAGCATGCCCCGCGCCGTAACAGTCGTGCTCGCTTTCGGTGCGCAGAAGGAAGCCGTTGAGACCATCATGCTGCCGAATGGTGTGAATGCGGTCCCAGCGGCCTGTGAGCATCTTATGGATGTAGCCCTGGTGCGCGACATCGAACACAAAGCGGTCCTTGGGTGTGTCGAAGACCCGGTGCATGGCGAGGGTCAACTCGACGACGCCAAGATTCGGGCCCAGATGGCCGCCGGTCTGGCTGAGCGTTTCAATGAGCGTTTGACGGATTTTTTCCGCAAGCTCGGGAAGCCGCTCTAGCGGAAGGGCTTTAAGATCAGCGGGGGAGGTGATGGCAGGCAGGGCGGTTTCCACAGGGTTCTAAAAAAGTCGGATTTCTTCGCCAGCGGCGTCAGCAGGTTTGCGGCGGCGGAGCTGAGAACGGGGCTTTTCGGCAGAATCAGCTGACTCATCATCCGCTAAAACATCTTCAAACGGGGTGAGCGCGGCTTTTCCACCCTCCAAGTCGCCGCTGATCAGCTCTACTCGGCGTCGGGCACCCTCAATGCGCTGGCGGCAGAGCTTCAATAGCCGCACGCCTTCCTCGTAGCTGGAAATCATCTCTTCCAAGGTAGGCTGGCTATCCTCCATGCACGCAACAATCTCATCGAGACGCTGCATGGCGTCCTCGAAAGAGGGGGCGGTGGTAAGCGGAATGGGGGTGCTCATGGGCAGGACGGCTTCGCCAAGGGGCGGCAGAAGGGTCGCCATTATCAGGACATCAAAGACAGCCGCAAGCAGGAAAAGCCAAACGAATGGAGTGAGCCATGAATCACCCCAACTGAATCTCCTCTTCGAAAGTGGTCCTTAGCGCTAGCCTGACGATGCAGCATGTAACCAGAGGTTGGGAATTTATTGTATTTATATTTAATTATGTTCATTGTTTCACCATACTTCGTCGCCTTGCCACCTCCTGCCTCAGCATGGGCTTGCTCAGCAGTTTCCTCTGCCTCATCACAGGCTAGGGGTTACCTCGGCAGTTTCGAGGAGCAATTATCTAAATAATGTAGTGGCAAACGGCTACAGGGTGTGGTCCCCCTGGGGGCCTACCCAAATGCATGGGGAGACTTCACCCACAGGGTTAATCTGAGCCGCTACAATGCAGGGCAGTGTGCTCCGAACGATGGTGGCTGGGAGGAACGGCTTCAGACATCATCGACAACTCCGCTCTCTGGCAGGTGCTGGCGGGAGGGCGGCTCAATGAAGATGCCGACGCTCCGTATTATTACGGCGCCAACTTCACCACGCGATTGTGTGCAAGCCTACTGCTATCCTGGTTCTAGGACAGGCTCAAACGAGCTCACTTTTCTGGCCTCCGAAACCAGCCTTTGCTACGCCTACTCCTTCGATTCGAGGGACTTTAAAGGCGTGTCACGGGGCGCTTCTAATGGACAGTTGATCCAAATGGCATTCTGGCCCTGCCCTTCGAACTGGGATGACGAAGACCTGGATAACATCCTGAGGATCTCCTTGCGGGATGCCCTGGGCAAACGGTGTTCCAAGTCGGTTACACCGTGGACAACATGCTGCAGTATCCAACACCCGGAAGCGGCATCTGGAAAACCACCTCGCATCGAATGGGCACGCTCGGGTGGTCCCAACTGGTGGTGCCCCCGGATACCGTAAACGCGACTTTGACGACTTCAGTTTTACCCTGAGCCCAAATCATCGTGGTGCCGGAGCCTCGCAGTCTGTTACTGACAATCCTCGCGTCTATGCTGCGGATACGGCGAAGCATAAACGCCAGAGCTAGGGGCTGAATGCAAAAAAACACCCGGTCTTTCGACCGGGTGCCGTTGAATTGATTGAGTTCGACCGATTACGCGAAGATGTCGAGCACCGGAGCGCCTTTGTCACCGACCGTGAACGGACGGTTTGAAGGCGACATGACCACTTCGTCCACAGGAAGACCCATGGCGTGGCCGATGGTGGCCTGGAAGTCCGAAGGCGAAACCTGCTTGTCAGCGACGCGACGGCCATCCTTGTCAGTGGCACCGTAAGTGTAGCCGCCTTTGACGCCACCGCCTGCGAAGACCGTGGAGTAGGCCAGCGGGTAATGGTCGCGACCTTCGTTCTCGTTCACATCCGGCGTGCGGCCGAATTCCGATCCCATGACGACCATGGTGGACTCCAGCAGGCCGGTGGCGGCGAGATCTTCAATGAGGGCGGCAAAAACCTTGTCCATCGTGGCACCCGTGCCGTTCAGCGCGGTATCGATATTGTTGTGCATGTCCCAGCCGCCAAACTGTACTTCGACGTAACGCACACCCGCTTGCACGAGTCGGCGAGCCAGCAAAGCGCCCTGTCCGAATGAATTGCGACCGTATTTTTCGCGAGTGGCGGCAGGTTCATTGGAAAGGTCGAAGGCCTTGAGGTCTTCGCTCTTCATGAGCTTCATGGTTTCATCGTAAAACTCGGTATAGGCTTTTACATCCTCAGACTGGAACTTTTTCCGGAAGGAGGAGTCGAACTCATTCATCAGCGAGAGACGCTTCTGGAACTGGCCATCATCGGTGCTTGGGCGGATGTTTTGCAGACCGGTTTCTGGATTGGAGATCGGCACCGGGCTGAGCGCCGGAGGGAAGAAGCCAGAACCAGGATAAGAGCTACCGCTGTTCACGACAACGCTATCGGGAAGAGTCACTCCTTTGATGCGGCCCAGGAAGTTAGAAGCCCAGGAACCCATGCAAGGATGCACAATCGTGCCACGTGGCTCATAGCCGGTCTTCATGATGTAGGTGCCTGCCTCATGAACCCCAGTTTTGGAACTCATTGAGCGGACAATCGTGATTTTATCGGAGACCTTGGCCATGTTTTCCATGGTGCCGCCAAGAAAGTCCACCTGCCCCTTACCCTTGATCGGGTCTGTCGGCCCCTTGGTGTCGCCAGTCTTTGGATCCCAGGTGTCAATGTGGGTCATGCCACCGTTCATCCAAAGAAAGATGACTTTCTTGGCCTTGCCAAAGCCTGGGGAGCCAGGGCCACCTTGGGCAGTCTCAGCGGCGCGTGCGCCGTCCAGCATGCTGGACATGACAGAGACACCCAGAGCGGTCTGAGCCGTGCGGAGCACGAACTCGCGGCGGGCGAGAGGATTGAGTCTGTTGAGTTCGGTTTTCATAGAGGAGTCGATTTGCGCGTTGTTGATGTTGTGTTGATAGCGAGAATGTTGAGTGAATTACTGCACGAAGATGAATTCACGCGTGTTGATGAGAGCCCAGATAATGTCGCCGTGACCGCTGGCGCTATTATCAGCGACCGTTTTCTTAGCGGTAACCATCTCTGCCTCTGTTGGGCGACGGTTCAGAACCGACATGAACAAAGCCTCAAGCTTAGCTGCCTCAGTATCTGCTTTTTCATCCGAAGGCTTCACTTTTTCCATGGTGCGGAAAATGAGAGATTGCGAATTCGTGAGCATCTCCTGCGCACGCCCGTTCATCATCATCAGAACCTGAGGCACCGAGCCGATCTTGCTGCTTCCGTCGATCAGATTGCGGGGAGACTGGCCGAATTCGATAAGAAAGTGACCAGGACCCGCAGGCTGCTCCAATTCGGCCGCGCGGCGCAGAACCATGCCGCCGTAGTTGAGCGAGGCATTTTCCATCATCATGTCGGATGCACCAGTTTTGGGAGTCCCCTTCTTAGCGGCTCCATCCATCATCATGGAGTCTGCTCCGCCCTCCATCATCATGCCGCCGCCAGCTTCAGCAAGTCCGCCGCCCATCATGGCGCGCTCTTTTTCGCCCATCGTTCGGAATGCGGCATACTTCATGAGCACGGTCTGCGCGTCGAGCTTTGGATTGTATAGGTCAAGGTCAATGGTTTTGCTGTACAGATCCTCCAGAGGCTTTTTGTATTTGTCTGGCTCACCAAGAACGAGGGTCATGTAGGAGTCCCAGGCCTGCTCGGCGGTCATGCGGCGCAGCAGTGGTCCTTGGAAGTAATACGGTTCGCCCATCGCGATATGCTCCGTCGTAGCCTCAGACTGGTAAGCGCGGGTGTTGTAAATGATCCGCATAAAGTCCTTCAGATTAAACTTCACACGCTTCATTTCTTCCGCGATGTGCTTGAGCAGCGCAGGATTGGCGGACTGGGCAGGATCGTCGATGTTTGTCACCGGCTCAGAGATGCCCTGACCAAACGCGCGCTTCCACATGCGGTTGGCGATGGCCATAGCGAAACGAGGATTCGTTGGGTGCGTGGCCCAGGTGGCAAAAGCGAGACGCAGATTTTCTTCTTCTTTGGTCTTCTGTTTGTAGGCAGCCAGATTTTTATCTTCTTTGCTCCAGGAAATGAACTTCGGAGCAACTGGATCACCCGGCTTGGCATCCTTGTATTTGTAATCATGCGGCAGCTTGACCGCATTGGTCGCAGTATCGGTGATCGCGTAGCGGTTAGCACCAATGAATTGCTGCAGGCCGTTGCGAATGCGGGTCAGATCACCGCCGTTTTTCTCGATGATGCTTTCGATCTCAGGCATGAGCTTGTTTCCCATGTCCACCATCTCCATGCCTTCCTTGTTGCGGCGGGCCGGGGCACGGCGCTGATAGCGCGTGCTGGTAGCTCCGAAAAAGGAAGCCAACTCGTAGAACTGATATTGGGTCCAGTCAGCAAACGGATGATCATGGCACTGAGCGCAGGCCACGTCTGTGCCAAGGAACACCGCCAGGGTGTTGGCCAGATTGTCCAGGGGCATGCCAGAGTCACGGAGGAGGTAACCCGCAGCGCCATTGTGCCACATTTTGCCTGTGGCCGTGAGCATTTCGAACACCATCTTGTCCCAGCTGACGTTCTGCTCCACCTGCTTCTGCAGCCAGTTGATGTAGGGAATGCCCCGGACATCATTGCCACCATCCAAGCGGTCTTTAACTCGCAGCATTTCGGCGAGATAATTGTAGGTGTGGGCGGAGTAGCCGGAGCTATCGAGCAGCATGTCGATCAGCTTCGCGCGCTTGGCCGGATTCGAATCCTTGATGAACACCATGGCCTCATCGTAGTTGGGGATGCGCCCCACGATGTCCAGATAGACACGGCGCACGAACTGCTCGTCATTCGCCATGGCATTGAAGCCCGTGATGGCAGACTTGCCGCCTTTCACTCGTTCTGGGTTGGCCTTGCCAATCCCTGTAGCCACAAGAAGGTCGATCTTGGCAGAAGCCTGCGCCACGCTGGCATTGGCCATCATCACCGGTTGTCCGGTAGGCTTGAGCGACTTCGCCAAAGCCTGATCTTCGGCCGAAAGGATGTTCAGCGGGAATGTGCGAGTGGAACCATCTGCAATTTGCAGGATGATGTTCTCACCATCGAGTCCGATGAATGAGGCGGAGACTTGGCGGCCTTTGTTGTCCGTCCAAGTGCGAACTTCCGCGAAGGCGGAGCCCGCTAAAAGAGCGGTGACAACGAGGCTGCTGAACAGCTTTGTGGTTTGTTTCATAGTGGTGTGGAATGAATTGCGAGGAACTTCCTGGGTGCAAACGCAGGAGGAAGAGGTCCAATTAGACAAATTTGCGTAAATTTTGAGGTTTCGGCAAGGCCGAAAGTTGTTCGGCTGTGATTTAACCGTCCAAAAGCAGGCTTTTTGATGACATTCGCTTCTTTCTCATGAGGATTTCGGGGATTTCGGGCTAATTTCCCGCCAGAAGCTTACCGACACAGGTCGAAAAGCCCCATGTTGTCTATTTCAGCGCTCGACCGATGAAGGCCGCAATATTCTCATGCATCTTCGCCATGTCCGGGCGGTTCGTGTACATCATGTGGCCGCTTTCATACTCGGCGAACTCGATGTTCCCCCGCAGTTCGTCCGGCAGACGCATCTGGCGCACGCTGAGCAGCATGTTGTCTGGCGGGGTCACCAAATCACGCCACCCGACCATCGCCAGGACTCTCAGGTGCGGATTCTGCCGGATCGCGTCAGCAAGCTGGCCGCTCACACTCGTGTAACTGTTCCCCTTACCGTGGTTCCAGTTCGGTTGTGGAGCCAAAACCTCATAGGGCAGGTCTTTTTCATATTTCAGCTCCTCACGCAAGTATGCGTTCATCGAAGCCGCCGCGATGCTCCCCACCACGCGCATGAAAGGCTCGATCTGCGGGTAAATCTCTGATTCGTCACCATCGGTGCCCGTTACACGTGCATCATAGGCGCCCAGAACGAGCTTTTCTTTCCGTAGAAGCATTTCCCGGAAGACACCACTGTCGATCCGTAATTCCTGCTCCTCGATCAATTTTGGCTCCAAACCGGTAAGTCGCGCCAGTTTCTTCACCACCGCTTCGCGCTCCACTTTCGTCAAATCCGCGCCCTTCAGCAGCGCCGAGGCATACTCGCCGAACGCAAACTCCCGTGCCTCCGCCACCGCCTTCTTGAAGTCAGCCTGCAAATCCGGCGGGAGCTTCTTATGGTAATGCGCCGTCGCCGTCATGGCGGGCAGTCCCACCAAATAAGGCGTGTCATTGAGCGGCCCTGCGATGAGAGTCGAATAATCGAGCAGCCCCGACACGATGATGATCCCGTTCAAATACATCCGATGCCGCTGTTGAAGGTGCTGCGCCAGACCACCACCGCGAATGCCCCCGTAGCTCTCTCCCGCGATGAATTTCGGCGAACGCCAGCGCTGCTCACGCGTCACCCACAGCCGCATGAACTCGCCCACGCTCTGGATGTCCTCCTGCACGCCGAGGAATTCATTGACCGTCTTCGGATCTTCCGCGCGGCTGAAGCCCGTGTTCACCGGGTCGATGAAAACGAGGTCCGTCACATCCAAGATCGAGAATTCATTGCTGACCAGCCCTCCCGGTGGTTTTGGCGGCGTGAGACCGTCCGCAGGCAAATCGACCCGTTTTGGCCCGAACGCGCCGAGATGCAGCCACACACTGCTGCTGCCAGGTCCACCGTTGAAACAGAACGTCACCGGCCGCTTCGAGGCGTCTTGCACCCCCTTCATCGTGTAAGCTGTGTAAAACACCTGCGCCGACGGTTTCCCGTCTGGTTTCAAAATGGGCAGCGTACCTGCCTTCGCCTCATAAGCGATCTCCTTGCCGCCAATCGTCACCTTGCCCTCCGTGACCACCGGTTGGTCGTCCTCAGGTTTCTTGTCGTCTTTTTTCTCCTCCTTCTTTGGCTCTTCCGGTTTTTTCTCGTCCTCGGCAAAAAGGCTGGCGGGCAGCGCACAGGCGCACAAAACGGCAAAGAAGGTCGGTCGGATCATCATGGCGAGGAGGAGCATGCCACGCACAGGCCGCAAATGGAACCAGAATCAAAACGCCTCCTGCAAATCAGGGCTTTGTCTGTTTTCTCGCAAGCGGTTTCACCATGATGCCTGCGGCCTCCATGACGATTTTCTGCAAGGCGTCCTTCGGCTTGCCGCTGTCGGGCACGAGCACGTTTTGCACGAGGAAGACGGTCACAATGCCGCTTTTCGGATCAACCCAGCCGTTTGTGGCAAAGGCTCCACCGTGGCCGAAGCTGCCGACGGGCATGGCGGAGCAGACGCGCTGCGTTTCGGTGTTGCACTGCCAGCCGCAGGCGTAGTTGAGCGGCTTTTCGCCTGCGCTGACCGGTTGAGTCATGTCGGCCACACTTTTGGCACTCAAGATGCGCTTTCCATCCAATTCGCCGTTGTTGGCGATCATCGCGTAAAAGCGGCCCATGTCCTGCGCGGTGGAAAACAGCCCGCCCGCAGGCTCCGGCATGTGCTGCACGCTCGAATCGCTCGTGATGAAGGGATTGTAGCCGGGCACCAAATGACGCGTGTCCTCATCCATTTTGTAGGTGCGGGCGATTCGCGCACGCTGCTCGTCAGTGGGATGAAACGTCGTGTCCTTCATGCCTAGCGGCTCGAACAAACGCGTGCGCATGAAGTCCGCATATTTCATGCCGCTGACGATCTCAATGATGCGCCCGGCCACGGTGGGACCGAAGCCGTATTCGTAGCTACTGCCAGGCTGGAAGGCCAAAGGCGTCTTGGTGAGAGTGGCCACATACGATTTGAGCGAGATCGCGCCATCGGTCGGCTTGCGTGGCGGAAAAGCGATGCCTGCGGTGTGCGAGAGCAGCATGCGCAGCGTGATCGGCTTGTTCGGCTTTGCACCGCCCTCGACCATTACGTCGGCCAGTTCTGGAAGCCATTTCGACGCCGGTTCGTCGAGCGAGAGCTTTCCTTCATCCACCAACGTCATCACGGCCGTCGCATTCACCGACTTCGTCATTGAGGCGATCCAAAACAACGCGTCCTTCTCCATCGCGCGGCCTTTCGCGATGTCCGCCATGCCGGCCGCATCATGATGAACGATTTTGCCCTTCTCCATCACTAGCGTAACGATTCCCGCAGCCAGTTTAGCCTTCACCGCCTCCTCCATCGCCGGATGAATGGCGGCGAGTTTGGCAGGATCGAGCGCGAGGGCTTGGGAGACAAAGAGAAAGAGAGCGAAGCAGATTTTCATGCACCCACTCAACGTCGGCCAAGGTCCGCCTCATGCAGCCTGCTTGCAGGCTTTGATCGTGTTCGCCATCAACATGGCGATGGTCATGGGGCCGACTCCGCCCGGAACGGGCGTGATCGCGCGGCATTTCGGCGCGACTTCGTCAAAGGCGACATCACCGACGAGTTTGTAGCCTTTCTCGCTCGTTGGATCGTCCACGCGGTTGATGCCGACGTCGATGACCACCGCGCCTTCTTTAACGTGCTCCGCCTTGATGAAATGCGGGCGGCCGATGGCGGCAATGATGCTGTCGGCGGTGCGGGTGATCGCCGCAAGGTCGCGGGTGCGGGAATGAGTGACGGTCACAGTGGCGTCGCCGCCTTTGCCCTTCGCCATGAGCAGCAGCGCCATCGGTTTGCCAACAATCATGCTGCGCCCGACGACCACGGCATGTGCCCCGCTGGTTTCGATGCCTGCATCGATCAACAGCCGCTGGCAGCCCAGCGGAGTGCAGGGCACAAAGCCGCTTGGGTCTTCGAGAGCGAGTTTCGCCACGTTCACGGGATGGAAGCCGTCCACATCTTTCGCAGGATCAATGGCCCGTACAATCGCGGCCTCGTCGATGTGCTTCGGCGGCGGGCTTTGCACCAGAATGCCGTGAATCGCCGGATCGTTGTTCAAGGCGCGTACATGCGCGAGCAGCTCTTCCTGTGTCGTGCTGGCTGGAAGCTCCAGTTTGACCGAATGCAGGCCCAGGTCGCGGCATTTTTTGTCTTTGGAGCGAACGTAGGCGCGTGAAGC
>JAJTDU010000251.1 GCA_021298725.1 Verrucomicrobiaceae bacterium
AGATAGGTCGGCGTCACCGTCGTCTGGCTCACCGAGACCGCTAGGTTGTTGTAGGGATCACACAGCTCCTCCGCCGCTCCACGACGCCATTTGTAGTGAAACGGGTCCAAACCCTCCACCATCACGCGCGCACCGGTGATGCGGTTGCGATAATCAATCGAACCTCCAGTCGTCACCATTTTCCAGTCTCCGAAAAAACTCACCAACAGCACCCCAGCCAGCGCCAGCACGGCCAGCAGGCGCAGGAGTTCGGAGCGTTCGTTAGGATCGTCGGACATGAGGCCACCTAGACTTCAACTCGCCGTCTTGAAGTCAAGCCGGGCCTTCATTCCTTCGTGACCGTTTCGTCCAGGTTCAGGAGCATCAGGCACAGACTCGTCCAGACCGCATGCTCGGTAGGATCAAGCGACTCGTCCCGCTTCGACTCTCCCACCGTCAGTAGTTTGAGCGCGGCGGCACGATCCGCACCCTGTTGCACCCGCAATTGGCCAAGCTGCTGCTTCAGCAGTGCTTTTTCGGCCCCTGATGGCGCACGGCACGTCACCCACCGAAACGCCTGCTCCAGCGCCGCATCTTCGTTGTCACGATGTGCAACCCGCGCCCGCTGCGCCAGCGCACGCGCCGCCTCGACGTAGGTGATGTCGTTCAGCGTCACCAGCGCTTGCAGTGGCGTGTTCGTCCGCGTCGTCTTCACCGCGCACACCTGCCGCGCCGCGTTGTCGAACAGCATCGTCGGTCCCACAATGCGCCGCCAGAAGGTGTAAAGCGTGCGGCGATACAGCGCATCGCCGTGCTCCTGCACGTAGCTCTTTTTACCAAACGTCGCTTCCTCCCAGATGCCCTCCGGCTGATACGGCTTCACCGAAGGTCCACCGAGCTGTTCCTTCATCAAGCCGGACACAAACAGCGCCTGATCCCGAATCATCCACGACGGCATCCGAAAACGCGGCCCACGCGCCAGATAACGATTCTCTGGATCAACGTAGAACGGGTTTTCCAACCCGTTCTCTGATCGAGTTGGAAAACTCGATCGACTGGACTGCTTGTAAGTCTCGCTCATCACGATCAACCGCAGCAGCGCCTTCACATCCCAGCCGCTCTCGATGAATTCCGCCGCCAGCCAGTCCAGCAGTTCGCGATGCAGCGGCACCTCCCCCTGCACACCGAAATCCTCAGCGGTCTTGACCAGTCCCACGCCAAAAAACGCCTGCCAGAAGCGGTTCACCGTCACACGTGCTGTCAGCGGGTTGTCACGACTCACGATCCATTGCGCGAGACCGAGCCGATTTTTCGGCGCATCCTTCGCCATCGGCGGCAAGCTCGCTGGAACCGTGAAGCTGACCTTGGTTGTCGTCGGTTTGTCATACGCGCCCTTTTCAAACGTGAACGTCTCACGCGGCTGCGGCAGCGTGTCCATCACCATGACCTTGGTGACGTTGTTGCTGGCAGACACACGCTCCCGCACCGCTTCCAGCAGCTTTTGCAGCAGCTTCGCATAGGCCGCGTCCTTCTCCTTGAAATAACTCACCGCTTCCAGCAGGGGATCGACCCCACGGTTCTTTGGCTCCGTCTTCGCGATGTAGCTCGGCAGATTGCCCGGCAGTTTGATCGCATCGGATTCCGTGAGCGGTTTGCCTTCGGCACGCGGGAACTTCGTCAATTCAAACGTCTCCACCTCCTTCGCAATCAGTTCGACCTTCACCGAGGTCTTTGTCACACGCTCCAGTTCCGCTGGCGTCGAAATATCCATCGCGGGCGCGGCTTGACCATTGCGGCCTTTGCCATCCTCACTCGTCTGGTTGAAGACATCGTAAAGCGCGTAGTAGTCACGCATTGTCAGCGGATCGAATTTGTGATCGTGGCACTTCGAGCAGCCCATCGTCAGGCCCAGCCACACCGTGCTGGTCGTTTCCACGCGATCCATCACATTCTCCACCCGCGTCTCCTCCGCGATTCGCCCGCCCTCACCGTTGATCATGTGATTGCGATTGAAGCCCGTCGCCAACTTCTGTTCCTGCGTCGCGTTCGGCATCAAATCACCAGCCAACTGCCAAACCGTGAACTGGTCATAGCGCATGTTCGCGTTGATCGCCTTCACCACCCAGTCGCGCCACGGCCACATCGTGCGTTCAGGATCGCCCTGGTAGCCGTTCGTGTCCGCATAGCGTGCCGCATCCAGCCAATCCCAGGCCCAGCGCTCTCCAAACTGCGGACTCCCCAACAGTCGCTCCACCACCTCCTCATACTTCACCTCCATCCCATTCCTCCCGTCCGGCGGCAGACCGATCAAATCCAATGACACCCGCCTCAACAACGTCTCCGCCGAGGCTTGCGGAGACGGCTTCATCCCCTTCTCCGCCAGCTTCGCCCGCACAAAGGCATCAATAGGATTGATCGGAGCAGGACCATCCTGGTCCTGTTGTGGGGACAGGATGTCCCCACTCCTTGTCGGCAGCTTGGGCCGTTCAATCCGCTCAAAGGCCCAGTGCTTGCCCCATTTCGCCCCTTCGTCGATCCACTGCTTGAGAAGCTGCTTCTGCGCCTCAGTCAGCTTGCGGTTGCTCTTCGGTGTCGGCATCACTTCATCCGGGTCCGTGCTGAAAATGCGCTCAATGAGCGAGCTTTCGTGACTTTTGCCCGCCACCACCGCCTTGGCAGCCTTCGCATCCTTCTCCACATCCAGCCGCAGGTCGCCTTTGCGCTCGTTCGCGTCCTGACCGTGGCAATGATAGCAGTTTTCCGAAAGGAGCGGCTGAATGTCGCGCGAGAAATCAAGCGTTGCCGCGCCAAGCGCGGAACTGAGGCTGAGGACGACGAAGACGGAGCGGATCATGGTGTGTGCTTCATACGGTGAACGCAGGTTCACTGTTGCCAAGCATGCATGGCCGAACCTAGCATGCTGCATGCACATCCCGACCCTTATCGAGCGCAAACGTGACGGCGGCGTCCTCAGCGATGAGGAAATCCACGCCATCATCACCGCCTTCACGCGTGGCGACATGCCGGAGTATCAGATGAGCTCACTGGCGATGGCCATCTTCTTCCGTGGCATGACGCCGGAGGAAACGGCCGCGCTCACCGACGCCATGCTGCACAGCGGCACCATGCTCACCTGGAACGATAGCGATCCCATCCGCGTCGATAAACACAGCACCGGCGGCATTGGCGACAAAACCTCACTCGTCCTCGCCCCGCTGCTCGCCTGCGACGGCGTGTGGGTGCCGATGATCTCCGGTCGCGGCCTCGGCATCACAGGTGGCACGCTCGACAAACTCGAAAGCATCCCCGGTTTCCGCACGCAACTCAACGAAGTCGAAATCCACCGCGTCATCGATCAGGTCGGCTGTGCCATGGTTGGTCAGACCGCAGGCATCTGTCCCGCCGACAAAAAACTCTACGCCTTGCGCGATGTCACCGGCACCGTGCCCAGCATCCCGCTCATCACCGCCAGCATCATGAGCAAAAAACTCGCCGAAGGCCTCAACCGCCTCGTGCTCGACGTGAAATACGGCAGCGGAGCCTTCATGAAAACCGAGGAACAGGCGCATGCACTCGCGCAAAGCATGGTCCGCGTCGGCCATGCGCTTGGCGTGCGCTCCAGTGTGCGTTTGAGTGCCATGAACGAGCCCACCGGCGAATCGGCAGGCAACGCCCTCGAAGTCGCTGAATGCGTGCGCTGCCTCAAGGGCGAAGGCCCGCAAGACCTGGAAGACATCGTGCTCGATCTCGCTTCCGCCGTCGCCGTTTCACCCCGCGTGGATTTGAAGAAAATGCTCCATCGCGGCGATGCCTGGGCCAAATTCCAGCAGATGGTCGCCTTGCAGGGCGGCAACGTCGAAGCGCTCGAAAAAATCACCGCCGTGCATCGCGCTCCGTTCATCGGCGAGTTCAAATCTCCCGCCAGCGGCGTGCTCACCCGCATGGACGCAGGCGGCATCGGCCACGTCGTCCTCGAACTCCGCGCCGGCCGCTCCAAAGCTGCCGATCCGGTCGATTTCGCCGTCGGCTGCGATCAGATCACCAAGACTGGCACCCAAGTGCGTGCTGGGGATGTGCTGCTGCGCGTTCATGCCCGCACCAAAGCCGCGCTGGCACGTGCCCTCGACGTATTGCCGCAGCACATTGAGATCATCTGACGTACGTTGTTCACGCTTCAGTGTGTCTTTCGATTTCAACTGAA
>JAJTDU010000252.1 GCA_021298725.1 Verrucomicrobiaceae bacterium
GCGGAGGAAGGCGCGGCGCTGGCAGATTACATCAAAGGCGGCGGCGGTTTCATCGGCGGCATGACCGGCTGGGCGTATGGGCAGACGAGCGGTGGCAAGGATCTGACCCTCTCCCATGGCGTGAATCAGGCGCTGCTGCCTGCGGGCATTGCGATCACAGACATGAGCGCCTTTGATCAACTGCGTGGCTTCGATGCGCGCATCGAGCTGCCGCAGTTCATGAATGCCTCCGACGCCATCAGCGCGATCAAAAAGCAGCGCGATGGCGGCCCAGCGCTCACGGTGGAACAGATGAAACAGGGGATGAACTCGATCCAGATCGCCATGGCAGCGCAACCGCCGGACCGTGGCAATTTGAAAAACGCTGTGGCAGCTGCGCTCGGTAATGCAGGCGCCGATGCTCCGGTGCCGAAGGATAAGGAACCGCTCACCGACACACAGCACGCCGCCGCACGCCTGCGCCTCGGTATGGAGACACGCATGCTGCGTCTCGCGGGCGCGGAAGGCGTCAAGGCGCATCCGGCCCATGTCGAATTCCCCGGCAAGGCACCCGAAGGTGCTCCGCGCATCACCGGCGAGGTGAAAATCACGCCCAGCATCTCCGGTTGGACCAGCACCGGCCTTTATGCCGCCGCAGGCGAGGTCATCACGGTCACCCTGCCGGAAAAATATGCCGACAATGGCTACGCCGTGCGCATCGGCTGCCACAGCGACACGCTTTATCATCTCGACAAATGGCAACGTGCCCCGGACATCACGCGCAGCGACACACTGGGCGCTCCAATCACGAAAACGGCCAGCGCCTTCGGCGGCTTGATCTACATCGAAGTTCCGGGGCGAGCGAAGGACGACGAACCGTTCACGGTGGCGATTCAAAATGCCATCGCCGCGCCGCTGTTTGTGCTGGGGCAGGATGATGACGCGAAATGGAAGGAACTCCGCCAGCGCCCAGCGCCGTGGGCCGAGATGGCGTGTGACAAGCTCATCATCAGCTTTCCCTCCGAGGTGGGTCGCCTCGTGAACAATCCGACCGAACTCATGACCTTCTGGAAAAAGGTCGTTGAGGCGCAGGACGACATCACCAATCAAGCCGCTGAACGCAAACGGCCCGAGCGCATCGTCGCCGACGTGCAGATCAGCGCTGGCTACATGCACAGCGGTTATCCGATCATGATCCCAACCAGCGCCGCGCCGGAGATGGTCACGTTTGGAAAGTTGAAGTTCCCTGGCTGGGGTTTTTACCATGAGATCGGCCACAACCATCAGCGCGGCGATTTCACCTTCGACGGCACTGGCGAAGTCACGAACAACGTCATCGGCATGTATTGCTACCACGAGGTCTTGAAGAAAGACTGGCTCATCGGCCATCCCGCGATCACCGACGAGGAGCGCAAGGCGAATGTGCAGAAGATCAAGAAGTCTGCCGACAAGTGGCAGGACTGGAAAAGCAGCCCGTTTCTGGCACTCACGACTTACATCCAGCTCATCCAGGAGTTCGGCTGGGAAAGCTGGCGCAAGTATCTGCACAGCTTCGCTGGCAACGAGTTCGGAGCCGCCCCGAAAGGTGATGACGAACGCCGCGATCAGTTCCTCGTGCGCTACTCAAAGATCACGAGCAAAAACCTCGGCCCGTTCTTCGAGTTCTGGGGCATCCCGGTCAGTTCATCCGCGCAAGCAGAAGTGAGCAAGCTGGAGGCATGGATGCCGAAGGGGCTGTGAGGAATCTCACGTCTCTCTCATCATGGCGAGTGAGCCTAAGCGGCGTGGCGTCGGTGCATTGGCCAGAATGCGGCGTTGATGCCAGAGGCGCGTCATTCACCAGACTTCACCGATCCTGCACCTCTGACTCAAAGGCAACGAGACCTTCAATTTCCGGTCCTAAACTGGGCTGATGCTTCCTTTTTAGCCGTTCTCCAAGTCCACCAGCTTGCCCTTCATCAGCCGAAGGCATGCAGATGGGCAAAGGCATGAAAATGGGGCGCGCCTGGGCATCAAATCACCGCGACGCACCCCAATCCTTATTCCTCCGGCTTTTACCGCCCTGTCTCGATCATCCGGGCGAACTCGGCGAAGAAATACTTCGCGTCGTGCGGGCCAGGGGCGGCTTCAGGATGGTATTGGACGCTGAGCACGGGTGCCTCGCGGTGGCGCATGCCTTCGACGGTGCCGTCGTTGAGGTTGATGTGCGTGACCTCGACATTGCTGGGCAGGGAAGAGGGGTCGATGGCGAAGCCGTGGTTCTGGCTGGTGATGGAGACCCGACCGTTGCGCAGGTCTTTGACCGGCTGATTGCCGCCGCGATGACCGAACTTCAGTTTGAAGGTTTTGCCGCCGTAGGCGTGGCCGAGGATCTGATGGCCGAGGCAGATGGCGAAGATGGGCTTCACGCCGATGAGCTGCTTCACCTCTTTGTGGATGTAATCGAGCGCGGCGGGGTCGCCAGGGCCGTTGGAGAGGAAGATGCCGTCGGGGTTTTTGGCCAGCACGTCCTTGGCGCTGGTGGTGGCAGGGACGACATCGACGCGGAAGCCGTTCTGCCGCAGGCGGCGCAGGATGTTGCGCTTGATGCCGAAATCGTAGGCCACGATGTGATGCTGGGCGGTAGGAAGCGGGTGGTAGCAGCCTTCGCGAGCGCCTTCACGGTTCTGCGAGGGGCTGGGAATGTCCCATTCGCGGCTGTCCTGGTCCTCAGGGTCCCAGAGGTAAGGCTTCGGCGTGGTGACTTCCTTGACGTAGTCACTGCCTTCCATGGTGGGGCTGTTGGCAGCGATTTTCACGGCCTCCTCGGCGGTGATGGCCTCGGAGGTGATCACGGCGCGCATCGCGCCCCGGGTGCGCAGGTGGGAGGTCAGGGCGCGGGTGTCGATGCCCTGGATGCCGGGGATGTTCCATTCCTTGAGATAAGCGTCGAGCGTCTGCGTGCTGCGCCAGTTGCTCGGCACGTCGCACAGCTCCTCGATGACGAAGCCGCGCACATGCGGCTGGCTGCTTTCGGTGTCGAGTGGGTTCACGCCGTAGTTCCCGATCATGGGATACGTCATGGTGACGATCTGGCCGCGGTAGGAGGGATCGGTGAGCACCTCCTGATAACCGGTCATGGAGGTGTTAAAGCAGATTTCGCCGGTGTGGCTGGCATCGGCGCCGAACGCCGTACCTTCAAACACGCGGCCGTCTTCGAGGGCGAGGAGGGCTTTCTTCATCAAGGTGCGACGTTGGTCATAGCCAGAAGGGCGGGGGGCGCAAGGCGGAAGGCGGATGGAGGAATGGAGAACTGAAAATGGGTCAGAAGGGTGGAATGGACTGAGGACTTCCATCGACGCATCGGCTACTGCCCTTTTCAGTTCCTTCATTCCACCATTCTCAGTTCTTCCAGGCTTGAGTGCGCTGTTGTGAGCGGAGGGGCTGCGGACGAGGGCATCCGCGCTCCGTCAAAGCGTCTGATGAATGCGACCCAGGGCCATCAGGATGTAGCTGGTGGTAAGGACGGAGTCGCTTTCCATCCAGCGGCCTTCGGAATTGGCCCAGGAGCCATCGCCTTTTTGCAGGTTGAGGAGCTTTTGGGTGATGTCGGCGCGCCAGTCGATCAGCTTGCCGTCCTTGGTCTTGATGAAGTCGATCTTGGCGATGCTGAGGGCCTTGCTGAGAGTGTGGTAGTAGTAGTAGAGGCCCTGGGCGCCGAGGCCGGGGTTTTCGTCGGCGCTGTAGTTGGCGTTGATCCAGTCGATGACGGCTTTGACGCGGGGGTCTTTGGCATCAAGACCGACGTAGATGAAACTGAGGAGGCCGGCGTAGCTGATGCTGCCGTAGCTGCGCAGGGAAATGGTGCCGTCGGGGTTTTCGACCTTGGCACCGCGGGTCTCGGTGGGGTTGTAGATGAAGCCGCCGGCGTCTTTGGGGTCTTTGCTGACCCAGCTCGATTTGTTGCTCTCAGGGCGGTTCTGGCAGCGCTGGATGAAGTCGATGGCGGCACCGAAGTTGAGCTGCGGCTCGTTTTTGGCGGCGTCGCCTTTATCAGCGAGGAGGGACTGGGCGTAGTAGAGGGCTTCGAGAGCGAAGGTGGTGTTGGAGAGATCGGCGTGGGTGGCTTTTTCCTCACCGTAGCCGATGCCGCCGTCGGTGGGGGCGTCCTGCTTGCCTTTTTCGTCGAGATCGAGCTGGCGGGTGACGAGGTA
>JAJTDU010000253.1 GCA_021298725.1 Verrucomicrobiaceae bacterium
CAGGAGCGTTTCGAAGCCTTGAAGCGCCAACTGCATGGCGAGGGGCTCTTCGATGAGGAGAACAAGCGGCGCATCCCGCGTTTTCCGCGTGTCGTGGCCCTCGTCACCTCGCCCACCGGCGCGGCGATCCAAGACATGCTGAACATCCTCACGCGTCGTGCGCCTTGGGTGCGTGTTCTCGTGTTTCCCGTGCGCGTGCAAGGGCAGGGGGCCGAATTGGAGATCGTCCGTGCTCTCAAAGTGCTGGGCAACGCCGAGGACTACGGTCTTCCCGTGCCGGACACGATTGTCGTCGGTCGCGGTGGCGGCAGTTTGGAGGATCTGTGGTGCTTCAATGAAGAAGTGCTCGCTCGTGCCATCGCTGCCTGTCCCATTCCCATCATCTCCGCGGTCGGTCATGAAATCGACTTCACCATTGCCGACTTCGTGGCCGACCTGCGCGCGCCCACGCCTAGCGCCGCCGCCGAATTGCTCGCGCCCGATGCCGCCGAGCTGCAACGCCACTTTGAAAGCATCGCCCGCACGCTCAAAGTGCGTGTCACCACACTGCTTGATCATCACCAGCACGTCATCGACCTCACCGCCAAAGGACCGCTCCTGCACGCCCCGGAGCGCCTGCTCCAGCAGGCCGAGCAAAGCACCGACGAGGCCGAATCCCGCCTGCGCGACGCCATGCGTGAAGGCTTGCAGACTCTGAGCGACGATCTCACGCAAAAGCAGCACGTCCTTGCCGCCCATCATCCCCGCGTGCAGCTCGCCGAAGCCGTGCATCGCTCTGAAAGCCTTGCCCAACGAATGCGTCAAAGTGTCCTTCACCGCCTCGACCGCCTCAACGACCGCCTGGAAGCCCGTGGCGAGTTACTGAAGCACATCGGCCCCGAATCCGTCCTCGCCCGCGGCTTCTCCTACACCACTAACGCCGCAGGCCGGGTGCTCACTGACGCTGCAGAAGTGAGCGAGGGCGAGGAACTGGTGACGCGCCTAGCGCAGGGGACGGTGAAGAGTGTGGTTAGAAGTTAGAGGATAGATTCACGCGCTTCATGGGTTGCCTGTCCAGACGAATACCTGGACGGGTGTTGCGGCTGAGTCCCTTTTCGACTCCTATGTCATGATTTCGATGAAGATCTGCACCAGTGATGAAACTTTCGCAGGCTCCGATTCATCGGATCGCAGAGTTAAAAAGTTGGAATGGGGGTGAGGAAATACGAATTACTTTCCCACCGCCCGCATGAGCTCATGCTGCGCCTTGTTGAACTCAATCACTGCCTGCACTCGGCTCTGTCTTGCGCGGGTGCGTTCTTCGCGGGCGAGGAGGTATTCGAGCACGACGCCAAGCTGGCTAGCCTGGCGTTCTTTGGCCAGTTTCACCATTTCCTGCGCTGCAGCTACGGCTTCGTCATTGATGCCGATCTGATCGTGAGCGCTTTGAGCTTTCGCCGCAGCCTCCACGACCTCGCGGCCGATGGCGGCCTTGATTTGGCCCGCTAGGAGCTGCGTGGCCTCTTCCTGCGCTCCAACGATGATCTGACGTTGTTTGTCGAACAAGCCGCCTGGGCCGATCTTCCAGCCAAGACCGATGTACATGTTCTGCGTGTCGTCGAAGTTACTCACGTCGCCATTGTAGCCGCCACCGAGACCACCGAAGCCGTAGCCGGCCAGCACGCTTGGGATCATCGGTGCCACACGAGCGCGCTCTTTTTCAAAAATGGCAGCCTGGTTCACTGCACCCGCTGCTTTCATCTCAGGACGATGCTGCGAGGCCTGCGAGATGAGCGTGGCAACACCGAGTTTGCGCTCGAGCAAGCGCACCGGCACGAGATCGGCCTTCGCAGGGTGCAATTCGCTGTCAGCGGGCAGTCGCAGTGTTTCCGCGAGCGCTGCAGCGGCGAGATCACGCTTCTCTTGATGCTGGCGGATGGCGAGCCTTTCACGACTGACCTGAGTCTTCACGCGGAGCAAGTCGGCACGGAAGGCCGTTCCGGCATCCACCGCGCCGCCGATCTGCTTTTCATAATCCTGCGTGAGCCGCAAATCGTCCTCAATAATCGCCAGTGAGGCCTCCGCGGCCAAAAGATCGTAGTAACGGCCCGTCGCCTGCATCACGATGTCGCGCCGTGCTTTCTCCGCGAGCTGCTCCGCTGCCACCGCCCGCTGTTGTGCCGCCAGTGCCGCATAATACATATCCCCCGGCGACCAATCGATCATGAGGTTCGGTCCCACAGTGTACTGCTGCTTGCTGACATCAAACACAGCACCCGCGATGTCCTGCACATTGCCATCCGTGCGCCGATAACCCGCCCCCAGCGTCAATGAAGGCCAAAATCGCTGCCAAGCCAGCTTCGACTCCGCCAGCACCTCCGTGTGCTTTGTTTTAGCGAGCTGGATTTCGTCATTGTTCGCTCCCGCGAGCCTCATGACCGTGGGAAGATTGACATGAACAGGGGCTGCTGAGGCGAGAACTGGGGTGAGGATGAAAGTCAGCGAACCCGCAGAATAACGAAACCAGAATGATGAATGACGAATCAATGACGAAGCTTTAATGACGAAGGGCATAGCTTAGGGAGTTTGAATTCGGCTTTTAGATTTCGAACTTAATTCGGGTTTTGTCATTGTTTCACGGTCACCGCTTGCTTGTCGGCTAGAGCGGTAGTTCCCGGCACCAACAAAACATCGTCTCCCTTTAACTCAGGCACTTCGACATTCACACCATCGTTGAAGCCGATCTTCACGGCGGTCTTCAGGGCTTTACCATCGACATGCTTGAAGACAAAGGCATTGGTCTTTTCCATCACCAAGGCAGCGACGGGGATCAGCATGACATGGTCGTGTTTTTCGACGGCGATCTTGCTCATGGCATACATGCCGGGACGGAGTTTGAGGTCGGAGTTTTTCAAATCGGCCTCCGCAAGCATCGTGCGCGTCGCAGGATCGAGCGCATAGGCGATGCGGCTGATGCTGGCGTCGTCGGGTGTGGCTCCGGCGGCATCGATTTGAGCCTTCACGGGCTTGCCGACGGTCACGAAGCCGGTTTCGAGTTCGGTGACGGGGATCTGCAGGCGCAGCGTGCTCAGGTCGGTCACTTCGAGGATTTTGGTGTTGTTCGCGGTGGCGAGTGAGCCGGGATCGGCGAACCGCGCGGTGATAATGCCATCGAAGGGCGCTTTGAGGGTCGCAAATCGGATTTGAGTCTCCCCACGCTCCAATCCGGCCTTGGCGATGGCGAGCTTGGCTTCGGCATCATCGACGGCCTGAGGCAGAACGAGGTCGGGAGACTTTGCACGGGCTTCGTGAAGGCGTTTCACCTCGATCTGAGCCGCTGTGACCTCGGCTTTCGCTTGGGCGATGTCGGCTTGGAGTTCCGGCACTTCGAGCGTGGCGAGGACTTGGCCTGCTTTGACGGCATCGCCTTTGTCCACGGTGAGCGTGGCGATGTAGCCGGTAACTTTGGCGCGCAGCATGGCCTGCTGCCAAGGTGCAAGCGTGGCGGGCAGGGAGACCCAGCGGTGAATAAGGCCGGGGGTGGGCTTTATGATGGGGAGTTCGAGGGCGAAGGCTGGCGAGCAAACAACGAGGGCAAAGAGCCACGGGCGAAGGGCGAAGGGCATGCAGTTAGATGGTGGTCTGTTGTGCGGCCTGCCATTCGTTTTGCAGGGCATTTTCGGCGATGAAGCGGTTTAAAGCATCGTGGTCTGGCGTGGTATGATCCAGCATGGCGCGGATGTCGCGGAGATGTTTTTCAGAGCCGCCTTCACGGTAAAACTGGAGCTTGCGGATCATCACGTATTCAGGTGGTGCAAACCAGATGGGGGTGCCGTCGAGGTCAATCTGGCGTCGAAACTGAAAGGCCCAGGCATGCAGCGGATCGCTGCCAGTGAGGTAGATGTCCGCTTTGTAGCCGGAATCGTGGTGGAGGAGATTGAAGTGCCCCCGCTGAGGTCTCGCGGCCTCGATACGCAGGACTTCGAGGGGTGGAATGTAGAACGCGTCTTCTGGAAAGGCTGCCGTGAGCTTCTGGAGGTCGCTTTGAGACAGGGTGAGGATGATGTCCACATCGAGGGTGAGCCGCGGTTCGCCATACACCATGCTAGCGACGCTGCCGGTGACGAAATAGGAGAGCCCTGCCTCGTTGAGCGGCTTGGTAAACAGGGTAAAGAGATCAATCTCGTGCATAGGTGTGGAAAGCGAAAGCATTGTTGGTGGAAGTTGTCTCAATCAGCAGTCGGTTCAAGCGAAGCCTCCTTCGCGTTCTTGGAAGCCAGCAGCGCATACACGGCAGGCAGCACCAGCACGGTCGCGACGGTGGCTAAAGCGAGGCCGCCGATGGTGGCGATGGCAAGGGGGCTGGTTTGGCTTTTGGCGAGGGCCATGGGGATCATGCCGGCGATCATGGCGAGGCTGGTCATCAAAATGGGGCGCAGTCGCGTGGTGACACCTTCGAGGGCGGCTTCGCGTTTGCTCAGGCCTCTCAACTGGGCGCGGTGGGCGAAGGTGACGAGCAGGATGGCATTCGCGACGGCGACGCCGACGGCCATGATGGCACCCATGAAGCTTTGGATGTTCACGGTGGTGCCTGTGAGCTTCAGGGCTAGCACGACCCCGAGCAAGGCCGCTGGAATCGTGGTGAGCACGATAAGGGCGAGGCGCAGGCTTTGGAAATTCGCGACGAGCAGGAGGAAAATGGCGATGATGGCGATGATGAGGCCATTTTGCAGGCCGCTTTGCAGTTCATTCATCGGTGGAACCTGACCGCGCAGGGCGACGCTGGTGCCGGTGGGCGCGGGATTGTCAGCGATGACTTTTTCGACCTGTTTGGCGACGGTGCCGAGCGGTTGGTCATGCAGGTTGGCGATGACCGAAACGGTGCGGGACATGTTGTAGCGGTCGTATTGGCCGATGATGCTGCCTTCGTTGATTTTGGCGATGTTGCGTAATGAGACAGGTGCTTTGTCGGCGGCGCTGATGGGCAGGTTGCGCAGGTCTTCGAGGCTTTTCATCAGGGTCTGCGGCACCTGCACTTGCAGGCTGTAGCTTTGGCCGGATTTCGGATCGGCCCAGTAGTTGGGCACGGTGAATCGGCTGCTGGCAGTTGCTGCGACGAGGCTGCGTGTGGCATCGCTCATTTTCACGCCGAGAAGACCGGCGCGTTCGCGGTCGATGTGTACATCGACGCTGGGGTAGTCGAGGGTTTGGCTGAATTGCACGTCGCGCAGGTCTTTGAGCTCAGCGAGCTTGGCGCGGAGCGTTTCGGCGTGCGCACGGCTGGCGGCAAAGTCTTTGCCACTTACGGCG
>JAJTDU010000254.1 GCA_021298725.1 Verrucomicrobiaceae bacterium
GGAGTAGGAGGAAGAGGAGGGTTTCATGCGGCGAGGCCCTTGGAGTTTTTCTTGCGTTGCCTCGCGGAAAGGAAGTCGAAGAGCACCTCTTCCAAGGGCTTATCGGTGGGGCAGAAGTGGTACTCGACGTTGTGGCGGTCGGTGGCGGATTGGATCGTGTCGCGATGGGCCTGGAGCCGCTTGAGGTAGGTCTCGCGGGCGATTTGCGGGTCGATGAAGCGCTCGGCACCGGTTTCGGCATCGCGGAAGTGGGCGGACTTTTCGAAGGTGAAGTCGATCTCGGCGCGATCCATGAGGTGAAAGAGCACGAGATCGTGCCCCATCGCGCCGAGGAGGGCGAGCTGCTTCTCCAAATGCTCGATGGGCGCGAGGAGATCGGTGATGAGGCAGATCATGCCGCGTTTGCGCAGCAGATCCGCCAACTGGCCGACGGAGAGATCGAGCGAGGTGCCTGCGGCCTTCGCCGGGCGCTCCAACTCGGTGATGATGCGGCGCAGATGGCCGGGACGATTGCGCGGCGGCAGATGCTCCTCGATGCCATCGGCAAAGGTGGTCAATCCGGCGGCATCGCCCTGTTTCATGAGGAAAGACGCGAGGGTGGCCGCCAGCGTGGCCGCGTAATCGGCCTTCGTGAAGCTCTGCGAGCCGTACTTCATCGACTTGCTATGATCGATGACGAGCTGGCAGCGCAAATTGGTCTCGTCCTCAAATTTCTTGATGTAAGTGCGGTCGCTGCGAGCGAGCACCTTCCAGTCGATGTAGCGAGGATCGTCGCCTTGGACGTAGG
Source organism: Verrucomicrobiaceae bacterium (assembly GCA_021298725.1). Lineage (GTDB taxonomy): Bacteria > Verrucomicrobiota > Verrucomicrobiia > Verrucomicrobiales > Verrucomicrobiaceae > Prosthecobacter. Next base: position 788 of record JAJTDU010000254.1, read on the forward strand.
CCCGGTACTCACTGAACTCGACCGAGAAGCCGTGAAAGGGGCTGCGATGCATGCCTTTCCATAATCCCTCAACGACGACCTTCGCGCGAAGCTCCAGAGACTTGATGCGCATGAGCGCGGCGGGGTCGAGGAAAGCAGACATGGAATGACGAATGAGTAAATCCGAATGACGAAAGAATGTCGAAGATCGAATGACGAACTTTGAGTGCTTGGGGCTACTTCGGAGGGTTTTTACGGAGGATGGCAGCGAAGATGAGGTGGAGTTCTTTGGCTTCTTGCCAGATGGATTTGGCGGGATCGCGCATTTCGGGGGTAGCGCGGACGATCATCCGGCACCAGTGCTTGGTCTCGCGGGCCTCCTTCTTGCAGGTGGCGATCTTGTTGCGGAATTCCTTGTTTGAAACGGCATCGTCGGCTTCGCAATAATTGGCTCCGACACTGGTCCCCGAACGGACGATCTGACTGATGAGAGGGCGCGTGATTTCATTCTTTGGCACCTCCTTGGCAAAGTCGATTGCCCTTTCGCCGAAAACCGCTGTGCGCTCTTCGAGGTCATAAGGTTTATCGCTCTCGGCACTCATTCGGATTTCAGCATTCGGATTTATTTCGTCATTTGTGCTTACTCATTCGTCATTTTCCCTCTCTAGCTCTTCACATGCTCTAGCAGCCGCTGAATCACCTTCTCCACCGTTACGCCTTCGGCTTCGGCTTTGTAATTCACGAGAATGCGATGACGCAGCACTGGCAGAGCCATGGCGCGGATGTCGTCGGCGGTGACGTGGGTGCGGTTGTGGAGGAGGCACCTTGTTTTCGCACCGAGGACGAGGTTTTGGCTGGCTCTCGTGCCTGCGCCCCAACTGATCCATTGATTGACGAAGTCGGGCACGCCATCGCGGCCGGGACGGCTGGCGGCGGAGATGCGGACGGCGTAGCGGGCGACGTCTTCAGCGATGGGGACTTTGCGAACGACCTGCTGGAAGGCGAGGAGTTGCTCGCCGGTGAAGAGGCGCTGCACGGGCTCGCCTTTGCCACTGGTGGTGCGGGTGACGACGGTGACTTCATCATCCTCGCTGAGGTAGTCGATGACGATGTTGAGCATGAAGCGGTCGAGCTGGGCCTCGGGGAGCGGATAGGTGCCTTCCTGCTCGATGGGGTTCTGCGTGGCGAGGACGAAGAAGGGCTCCGGCAGCGGCATCGTTTTGCCATTCACGGTGACCTGGTGCTCCTGCATGGCTTCGAGCAAGGAGGCTTGGGTTTTGGGTGGCGTGCGGTTGATTTCGTCGGCCAGGATCATGTTTGCAAAGACGGGGCCGCGGCTGAAGACGAGTTTGCGGCCTTCAGAGCTGTCTTCGAGGATTTCGGTGCCAGTGATGTCGGAAGGCATCAAGTCGGGCGTGAACTGGATGCGCTGGAAGCTGAGGTGGCAGACATCGGCGACGGTTTTGATGAGCAGCGTCTTCGCCAGGCCCGGTGCGCCGGTGATGAGGCAATGGCCGCCACTGAGGAGGGCGATGAGCATTTCATCAATGACATGCAACTGACCGACAATGACCTTACCGACTTCATTGAAGAGCCGCTGACGCGCGGTGGCGAGCAATTCGACGATCTGGCGTTCGGTGAGAGGGGCGGCGATGGAGTCAGACATGAGTGAAAAACGTCAGAAGTTAGCAGTCAGACGTGAGTGGTGTACCCAACAGCGGCGAGGGTGCCAAGTTTTCAGCGCAAACACAATGAAGGCAGAACGGGCCAAAGCCCGAACTACGAACTCAGACTGACGAGCTAAAGCTCTCGACTACTTTGACCAAGCTGGCTCGGGCTCCCAGGATTTCTCGCCGTGGCCGACGCCGATGAGTTCCGCATCTTCTTCTTCCTCGGTTTGTTCGAGGAGCGGGGCGAAGCGCTCGGAGCGGAAGCCGAGTTCCTGCTTCACGCTGGAGTGGGGATCATCGGGGTTGTGGAGTTCCTTGAGCAGGAGGAGAAGATCAAACTGAGCGTCGGCCAGCTTGATCTCAGCGTCGTCGGTGACGGTGAACTTCGGGTTCGAGCGTCCGGCACGGAGTGCGCGCACGGTGTAAATTTGATCTTTCTTGGGCAGAGACTTGTAGAGGTCGAAGACCCAGGGATCGAATTGATCGTCGATGCAGACAACTTGCTGGCCGGTTTTGAACATGTGGGCGATATAGCGTCCTCTTGCGCGATGGCAAGAAATTGACAGAGCACCGGGGTTTGATCGTATGCTGCGATCACCATGAAAATGCTCCATCTCTCCATCTGCCTGCTGTTTTCGCTATCTTTGAGCCTTCACGCGGAGGTGAAATCCATCCGAGAGAGCATGGAGGCGCTGGTGAAGGACGGATCGCTCTCGGGATCAGTGACGCTGCTTTGGCACGATGGCAAAATCGTGAGCAAAGAAGCCCTCGGCCTTCAAGATCTCGAAGCAAAGACGCCGATGGCGAAGGACAGCTTGTTTTGGATCGCGTCGATGACCAAGCCGATCACGGCGCTGGCGGTGATGATGCTGCAAGACGAGGGCAAACTGAGCATCGACGATCCGGTGATGAAGCATCTGCCGGAGTTCAAAGGCCAGATGCTCATCAAGGAAAAGACGGCGGAGCAAACGGTGCTGGTGAAGCCGGCACGGCCGATCACCATCAAGGACCTGCTCACGCACACGAGCGGACTGGTGGGCAATTCACCGCTCGATGGCGATGCACTGGACGTGCTGAATTTGAAGGAGGCGGTGATCACTTATGCGCTGTCGCCGTTGCAGTTCGAACCAGGCTCGAAGTGGTCCTACTGCAATCCGGGCATCAACACACTGGGCCGCATCGTGGAAGTCGTCAGCGGCGAGGATTACGCGAAGTTTTTGGAGAAACGCCTCTTCAAGCCGCTGAGCATGCGCGAGACGACGTTCTGGCCGAGCAAGAAACAGCTCGCACGTCTCGCCACGAGCTACAAGCCAACGGCGGATGGCAAAGGACTGGAGCCGACGACAATTCGCTACCTCACGCCGCCATTTTCGAACAAAAAGCGGGCACCACTTGCCGCAGGCGGGCTGTTCTCAACAGCAGACGATTTGCTAAAGCTCTATGTGATGGTGCTGAATGGCGGCGAGGCGGATGGGAAGCGCTATATCTCGGAAAAATCGCTGCAATTGATGACGGCGAACCAAACGGGCGATCTGAAGGCCGGATTCACCGATGGCATGGGCATGGGACTGGGGTTTCAGGTGGTGCGTGAGCCGGTGGGCGTCACGGCGATGCTGAGTCCGGGCACGTTTGGCCATGGCGGTGCGCATGGCACGCAGGGCTGGATCGATCCGGTGAAGAAGACGATTTACATCATGCTCATCCAACGCGCCGGATTGAAAAATGGCGATGC
>JAJTDU010000038.1 GCA_021298725.1 Verrucomicrobiaceae bacterium
TGAGAAGCAGCCGAAGATCACCATCCAGCGCTGGACCGACTCGCCCCGCCACCTTGAGGCCGCACTCGAACTCGACCCTGACAACAAAGAACTGCGTGAGAATCGCGATCATGTGGCCAAGACGCTCGACGAGCTGCGCAAGGTCATCGAGGAGCAGGAAAAGCAGCAGCAGGGCCAGAAAGGCCAAAAGGGAGAAAAAGGCCAGCAGGGTCAAAAAGGCGAGGGCCAGGAAGGCGAGGGAGAGCCTGACGGCCAGGGCAAGGAAGGCAGCGATCCCAACGGCGAAGGCCAACCCAAAGAATCCGAAGGCAAAGGCGAGAAAAAAGAGGCTGACGACGGCATCGGCGGCAAAGACGCCAAAGAGCTGCCCGAAGGCCGTCTTCAAGCCGCTGGTGGCGACAAAGAAGGCGAAAAAGAAGGCCAGCAGGGCAAGGACGGTCAAAAACCCGGCGAGGGCGAAGGCGGCGATGAAAAGAAACAGACTGCCAAAGCCAAGGACAGCGGAGACCAGCGCAACCCACGCACCGGTTACACTCCCGGCGAGGCCGAGGGCATCATCCGCCAATACATGGATGAGATCGCAGCGCCGCTGACCAATCGCTACCATACTCCGCCTGCGAACAAAAAAGACTGGTGAGGCCGCTTTCGCGGCAATGACGAATGCTGAAGCCAGAATGACGAATGAAATCCCAAGCTCGAATGACTCAAAGCCACCCACAGCAAGCTGAACTTCCCAGGCCTCCGGCCTTGGACAGATTTCCGGCCCGTCGTCATTCGTCATTCTGGTTTCGTCATTTCGCCGCCCTAGTGCTGTGCTCCTTGCTGCATGCCACAGCCGTGGCGGCCACGGTGCGCGCCTACGTCCAGCCAGAGCGGGCACAGACCGGCCAGGTCGTCACTTACGTCATCGCGGTGCAGAATGGCACCGTGCAGAGCCTACCGCAGCTTCGCCTTCCCGCACAGGTCGGCATGAACACCGGCGTTTCCACCTCCCAGAACATCGAGATCCGTAACGGCCAGCGCATGTTTTCCACCCAGCTCGCCTGGGGCGTGGCCGGAACAGAGCCGGGAGAGTTCGTCATTCCGCCGCAGGAAGTGCTGGTGAACGGCGAGACTTTAAAGACCAACGAGGTTCGCCTCGTCGTCTCAGAGGCCCCGGCGGTGCCTGGAGCCGCCGCCGAGGATGCCAGCACGCCGCTGTTCCAGATCGAGGTCGGAAAAACGGAAGTTTATCAGGGGGAACTGGTGCCCATCAGCGCGAGTTTGTTTGTGCCGCGCAGCGTGATGCTGCGCCGAGTCGGTCTTATTGAGGTAAACAAGAGCGACTTCGCCATCGCACGCTTCCCGCAGCAGCCAGACCAGACCGAGACCGTCATCAATGGCGTTGGCTACATCATGTTGACCTATCGCAGCATGCTCTCCGCGCTGCATGCTGGCGACTTGAAGGTTGGACCCGCTTCGTGCGAGTTGCTCTACGAAGTTTATCAAGAGGATCAGCGCGGGATGCGCCGCAGTCTGCCTTTTGGCATGGTCATGGGCAATACCGAGACAAAAAAGCAGGTCGTCAAAAGCCAGGAGGTAAAGATCAAAGTGCTACCTCTGCCCAACCAGGGCAAACCACCGCACTTCAGCGGCGCGGTCGGTGATTTCAGCATCAGCGCCACCGCCACCCCCAACGAACTCGCTGTGGGCGATCCTCTCGCGGTGGACATCACCATTGATGGCAGTGGCAACTTCGACGCGCTCAATCCGCCTGTCTTGATGCCTCCAGACGGCTGGAAAGCCTACCCGCCGCGCCGCTACAATGTGGATGGCCCGGTCGATCCTAATCAAACGCCTACTGCGCAGCGCCGCATCGGTTACTCGATGGTGTTTGTGCCGGAAAAACAGCACACGCAGCTCCCGCCCTTTGAACTGAGCTACTTCAGCCCCTCGCAGAAGAAATACGTGAGCGCCAGCACTGCTCCCATCCCGCTACGCATCAAGCCCGGCGCTGCTGCCGTGGCCGCCGCAGGGGCAGAAGGCGCGGCCAGTGGCGAGGCACCTAAAACGCCGCCTGTGCAGCAGCCAAAGCCCAACATCAGCGACATCCTCATGGTCTTGCCGCCGCAGGCGCAGTGGTTAAACACCACCAACATCGCTGCCAGCACGCCACTGACCGGAAGCGCCCGTTTCTGGGCCATTCAATCCATACCAGCGGCCTTGGTGCTCGTGGCGGTGCTGCTCAACTGGGTGCGCCGCCAGCGCGAGGATGCCGCTAGCGGTCTGCGGGGCGAGTTGACGCAGTTGTGGCGCGGTTTGGAGCAACCGGGCCTTGAGGATCGTGAATTCCTGCAACGCGCCGCGCATTTCATCCATCGCAGTCATGCGGGAGAGGTGCAGGACGAGGAACTGCGGCAGATTTTGCAGCGTTACGAGACGCAGAGCTTCACCGCGGCCTCAACGACGGCTCAATCGCTTGGTAGCGGTGAGCGCGGACGCATTTTGAGCACGCTCGCGCCTTTGTTGAAACGTGCGGCGGTTTTCATGGCCACGCTGGTCGTTTTCAGCACGAACGTTTCGGCTGCGGATGAATCTCCTGACGCCATTTACCGCCAGGCACGCGAGGCTTTGGAGAAAGGCAAGTTCACCCAGGCGCAATACCTCGGCGAATCACTCACGCGCAAAGATCCGCCTGCGCTGAGCGCTGCGGTCTTCTCGCTCATCGGTCACGCCCGTTATCGTCAGGAAGATTTGGGGCGCGCCGCCTTGTGGTATCAGCGTGCGCAACTGCTCGAACCCGCCAATCCCGAACTGCGGCAGAATTTGCGGCATCTGGATGAGAAAGTGCGTTTCTTCCGCTTTCAGCAGGACTCGCCTCTCGCCGAATGGAGCCTCCTGCTGAACAAAAACACCTGGATCATCGCAGCGACCGTGGGTGTGTGGCTCATCCTGTTGGCGGTCTTCGGGTGCGTCCTCTCCAGCGGTCGGAAAACCTCTGGAGGCACCTTTGCGCTCGTTCTCATCATCGCTGGATTCCTCGTATTGGTGCCTTCGGCCACCTTGGCTGTTATCCGCCCTGAGCCGGACACACGCGTGAAGGATGTCATGGTCGTCACCGCACGTGAAGTCAGCGCCTACACCGCCGCCACCGTCACCTCCGGCAGCATCGTGGATCTGCCTCCGGGCAGCCAGGTGCGTCTGCTCGAAAAACGTGGCGCATGGACCTACGTCGAAATTCCCAGCAGCGGCGAACCTGTGCGCGGCTGGGTGGAATCCGCCACCTACCAACCCCTCTGGCCGTGGGATGCTGCGCTGCTGCCTTGATCCGGGTTTGGAGAAACGACGAACATTCGTCATTCGACATTCCGCATTCGTCATTCACTTTTTCTCGCCAACCATGAAATCACTCATCGCCTCATTCCTCTCACTCTGTGTGGTCACCGCCGCCTGCGCTGAAACCTCCAAAAATCTCGCCATTGATCCGAAACCGCGTGAAGGCGGCTGGATGAAGCGTCACGAGTCATTCAACGAGACCTCCAAGAAAGGCGAGGCGCAGTTGGTGTTCCTTGGCGACTCCATCACGCAGGGCTGGGAAGGCAATGGCAAGGCCGTGTGGGCGGAAAAATGGGCACCGCTCAAGGCCGCAAACTTCGGCATCGGCGGTGACCGCACCGAGCACGTCATCTGGCGTCTGCAAAACGGCAACTTCGACGGCCTCAAGCCGAAGCTTGTCGTGCTCATGATTGGCACCAACAACACCGGTCATCAGGGCCGCCCCGCGGTGGAGCATGGCGGCATCGTTTATACCAGCAGCGCCGAGCAGACCGCCGAGGGTGTGAAGACGATCCTAGACATTCTCGCCAAAAAACTGCCAGACACCCAAGTGCTGCTTCTCGGCATCTTCCCACGCGGCGCGACGAAGGACGACGCCATGCGCAAGCAGAACGTCGCCACTAACAACCTCATCTCCGCCTTCGCCGACGGTAAACGCGTCTCCTACATGGACATCGGCAACACCTTCCTCCAGCCCGACGGCACGCTGCCGAAAGAAATCATGCCCGACCTGCTCCACCTCAACGCCAAAGGCTACGAGATGTGGGCCGCTGCCATCGAAGGCAAAGTCGCCGAACTCATGAAGTAACCCAGGAGTGGGGACAGCCTGTCCCCGCTTCTTCATCCCTCATCTTCCGCAGCTATGCTGGGATCGAGATCCGTCTTCTCGTAAATGGCGGCCAGGGGAATGCTCAGATCGTGGTGTTTCAGCGTCATGGACGCCTCCAGCCCGTCAAAGGTCGAGAGCTGCCAAACAGCATCTTCGAGTTCAAACACCTCCACCAGCGGCTGCTTGGTGGAGACGAGCACATAGGTGGTCAGTGAAGGGAGGTGCCGGTAGTTCCAGAACTTGTCTCCTCGGTCGTAGGCTTCGGTTCCATCAGACAAAACCTCGAACAACGCTTCGGGGTTGAGAAGCGTGTTGCGCTTCTCGTTCTTGAACTGCGGCTTCCCACACACGATCGAGGCGTCTGGGAAGGTATTCAGCCCCGTCGGGCCGATTTTAACCTTCATGTCGCTGTCATACACCCGGCAGGGGCGGGCTTTAAGGGCGCGTTTGAGTTCGCCAATCAAATTTCCCTTCGCGAGGCTGTGCGTGTCGCCACCACCGGCCATGGCGACGACCTGGCCGTTGCGAAACTCCAGTTTCTCCACGGATTTTTCCAAAATGACCTCGTACTCCTCCTCGCTGACGCGTGGGGGCAGGGCGGGCACGGAATAGGCGTATTGAACGCCTGTTTGGCGCAAGGCGGCTGACATGAGCGGACGGTAGCACAAACCGGCGGCGGGCTGGAAGCCTTTTTAGCGGCTTGAATGCCACGCGTGGCGGCGTTATCCCCGCTCTTCATTTATGAAATCATTCCTCATCCCGCTTCTCTTCGCCACCACGGCCAGTTTCGCTCAGATCGCCACGCAGGCCACGCCGGTGGATAAGATCAAAGTCGCCAAGGGTTTCAAAGTCGAGCTGCTCTACTCCGTACCGAAGGAGCAGGAAGGCTCATGGGTCTCGATGACGCAGGATGACCAAGGGCGCATGCTTTGCAGCGATCAATACGGCGCGTTGTATCGCATCACGCCACCTGCGATTGGCGGAAGTCCGGGCGAGACGAAGGTCGAGAAGCTCAGCATCGACTTCGGCCACTGCCAGGGGCTGCTGTATCACGCAGGAGCGCTCTACGGCGTGGTCAATGACGACGCGTATCAGGGTAGGGGACTCTACCGCTGCAAGGACACCAACGGTGACGATCAATTCGACGCCGTGGAGCTGCTCCGCTCCTTTCCTGGCAAAGCGGGCGAGCATGGACCGCACGGCGTGGTGCTCGGACCTGATGGCCAGAGCCTCTATGTGATGTGCGGCAACCAAACGCCGGAACCAAGCTGCGAAACCAGCCGCGTGCCGCGTCATTGGGCGGAAGACCAGCTTTTTCCGATGATTCTCGGACGCGGCTTCATGCGTGACGTGTTGGCGCCCGGCGGCTGGCTGGCGAAGACGGATCTCGACGGCAAAAAATGGGAACTCATCAACACCGGCACCCGCAACACCTACGACATCGCCATCAATCGAAACGGCGACATCTTCGGCTTCGACGCGGACATGGAGTGGGACACTGGCATGCCTTGGTATCGCCCCACCCGCGTGTGCTTCATGCAAAGTGGCGGCGAGTTCGGCTGGCGCACCTGCAGCAAGAAGTGGCCTGCACGCTGGGAAGATAGCTTGCCAGCAGTCGTGGACATTGGCCCAGGCTCGCCCACCGGCGTCGCCTTCGGTTATGGAGCCAAATTCCCCTCGAAATACCAGGACGCGCTCTACATCTGCGATTGGAGCTATGGCAAGATGTATGCCGTGCACCTCAATCCAAATGGCGCAGGCTACTCCGGCACTACTGAAGAATTCATGAGTGCCTCACCTCTCCCGCTGACGGACATCGAAGTCTCAAAAAAGGACGGGGCCATGTATGTCAGTGTCGGTGGCCGCAAAGTGCAGAGTGGGCTTTATCGGGTGACTTACACGGGCGCGGAGAAGTCAGACCGGTCTGACAAGTTGGGCTCGTCCGACCTCGCGAAGGTGCGTGAAAGTCTCGAAAAAGAGGGCGCGAGCGTCCAAGCTGCTTGGCCGCATCTTTCCTCTGCGGATCGTCATCTCCGGTTCGCTGCTCGCATTGCTTTGGAGCATCAGCCGGTGGCTTCTTGGAAAGAAAAAGCACTCTCCGAAACCAACCCGCGTGCCGCATTGACCGCACTCATGGCGCTCGCCCGCAGCAGCGGTGGCGACAAATCGTTCCAGCAGCTGATTCTCGCCGCGCTGAATAAGATCGACTTCAAATCGCTCATGGGACTCGACCGCGTCACGCTGATTCGTGATTACATGCTCACCTTCACCAGACTAGGTGAGCCGGACGCGGCGACGAAGGCTGAATTGATCGCGAAACTCAATCCGCTCTTCCCCACGAACGACACGGGACTCAATCGAGACCTCGCAGAGTTGCTCGTCTATCTCGGCGATGCGGGGATCGTTGCCAAAGCAGCACCGCTGGTGAACGACTCGCCCACGCAGGAAGAACAGATCGACTACGCCCGCATTCTGCGCTTCGCAAAGACCGGTTGGACGAAGGAACTGCGCACCGACTACTTCCGCTGGTTCCTCCGCGCTGCGAATTACAAGGGCGGGGCCTCGTTTGACCTCTTCATCGGCGAGATCAAGCAAGACGCGCTCAAAACGATGACGGAGGAGGAGAAAATCGCCATCAAAGACGTGCTGGATGCCAAGCCAGAGATCAAAGCGCCAAGTTTCACCACCAAGCCGATGAACTTCGTCAAAGCTTGGACGCTCGCCGATCTCGAAAAGTCTCTCGGCGTCGGCCTGGAAGGCAATCGCAACTTCCAAAACGGTCGTAACATGTTTGGCGCGGCCACCTGCTTCGCCTGTCATCGTTTCAACAACGAAGGTGGCGCTGTTGGTCCTGATTTAACCAGCGTGGCCGGGAAATACAGTCCGCGTGATCTGCTTGAGCACATCCTGGAGCCGAGCAAAGAGATCAGTGATCAGTATGGCAGCACCGTCTTCACCAAGAAGGATGGCAGCACGGTCATTGGCCGCATTGCGAACATGAAGGAGAATATCATGATGGTCTGCACCAACATGATGGACCCGAACAACTTCACCAATGTGGATGCCCGTGACGTGGTGAAGACCGAGGAGAGTAAAGTCAGCATGATGCCGCTTGGTCTAATGTTCATGCTCAAGGAGAATGACATCTTCGATCTGATGTCCTACCTGCTCAGCAAGGGAAACCCGGATGACCCGATGTTTGTGAAGTAATGTGCTTGGCGCAGCCAAGGAGTGGTCAAGGTCGCTGCACGAAAGCTGACCTTCTTGACCTTTTGACGGCGTCGCCTTGACCCAAAAAAAAGCTCCGGCAGTTCTGCCGGAGCTATTGGATTCAAAGTTAAAAATTCAGACGACTTACTTGCCTTTCTTCTCAGGAGCGGCGGTCGCGGCCTTCTGCTTGGCCCAGCGGGCTTTCTGTGCTTCGGCGATGCGCTTGCGAGATGAGGCAGACATCGTGCGCTTTTTCTTGGCAGGCTGGCCTTTGTCTTTCTTGCCCTTGACTGATGCGGCGGGACTGCTGCCGAGCAATGAGGCTAGCTCGGACTGCATGGCTTCGATTTTTTCTTGGAGGGCGGCAGCGCGGCGGAATTGGGCAGAGGATAGGTTCATGGTTGGTTGAGTCTAATCGACGAAGTCTTGTGTATGAAGGCTCTAGCTCAATGTCAACCTAGTAATTCCCGCCTAGATGCTCAAAATTGACTTGGCGCCGGCGCAAAAAGTAAATTGAGCTTCCAAGTTCTATGTGAAGTATCGCCGCAGATTCAGGGAACGAACTCTTAATTTCGTTCTACGTCAGCTCAGAGCGGCTTGTCATAGATGGTGCGGAAGACCTCGGTTGAGTTAGGGTCAATGATGGTGATTCCATCGCTGCTGAAGCGAGCGGTGACAGTGGCGCCCTTGCCTTCCTCCATGTATTTCCAGTTCAAATCACGCACGCGTGCCGCCGCATCGACGATGGCGCAGGTGATGCGGGCTTCCTCGGCGGTGGGATAAAGTTCGGCGACAGCATCGCGTGACTCCAGGGCGAATTTCACACGGCAGACCGCCACCAGGCCCACCGTGAGGCTATCGACGCCGTAGCCGACGTAACCCTTGCTACCATCAGGACGCTGAACCTCACGAGTGAAGTGATTGTTGCTCGTGCGGGAGCCGCCACCGGCGTTCCACCAGCGGAAGCCGCGATACTGCTGATCGCTTTCCACCTTGCCGTCCGCGCCGAGGATCTCGTGGCCTTGATTGACCGGGCCTTCAAAGTCAGCGGGCGTGATCCAGTTGTTGTGGTAGTTGATCGACATGCCGTTGTCGTAGTCCACGCGCACCTGCACGGCGTCGAAGGCGTTGATGCCATCGCGGATGAGACGCTTCTTCTGGCCCACGGCGGTGAGGCTCACCGGTTTGGACTTGTAGTAGCTCCAGATCAGATCCGTCCAATGCGGGCCGACGTAGCTGAAAGGATCGCTGCTTTCCACCCACTTGAAGGTGCTGGTGCTGACTTCGAGGGGTTCTTCGAGATAGGCGGTGCCGTAGAGGGGTGCGCCGATGCGGTTCTGAATGTCATCACGGATGCGCAGGTGGTCGGGGTCGTAGCGCTTATGCATGTCCACAGCGACGATCAAATTCTTCGCCTTCGCGGCTTCGATGATCTGATCTGACTCCTGGATCGAGAGGCACATCGGTTTTTCAGTCAACACATGCACCCCCCTGGCCAGTGCGGCCAGAATCGGCTGCGTGTGCAGATGATCCGGCGTTGCCACGGCCATCACATCGAGATCAGGGTAGGCGGCCAGAATATCGTTCCAAGGTTCATCGCCGTAAAACGCCTTCGGCTCATGTCCAGTGCTGTCCTTGAAGGCTGCGGCGGCCTTCATGGCCGATTTCTCACTGCGTGTGGCCACGGCGACGAGATCAAACTTCACCGGAGCGAGTTCCCGCGTGAATTTATCCAGCCCGACGCGTGCAAGCTGCCCAGCGATGCCAAAGCGCTGCAAATCCGCGTAAGCACGCGCGTGAACATCTCCGCCGAACATGCCGGCGCCAATGAGGGCAATCTTGATGGTGGGTTCCATGGTTGGATCATGGAAGGCGGACACGATCTCTGCGCAAGCCGTCATGCTGATACCTGAGTGCCGATTTTCGGTATGTTTGAGGACAAGAAAAAACGCGGGAGCCTTTCGACTCCCGCGTTTGGATGGTTCTCGATAAGAGAGGCCGGGCTTATTCAGCGGCGGCGGCTGTCTTCTTCGCCGCTGCTTTTTTCTTGGCCGGGGCCTTCTTCTTCGGCGCAGCGGCTTCATCAGCGGCTGGCTCGACGGCGGCTTCGGCGGCAGGTGCCTCGGCAGTTTTCGGCACATAGGCATCGACCCACTCGATGTAGGCCATCGGAGCGGAATCGCTGCGGCGCTGGCCGAGCTTGGTGATGCGGGTGTAGCCACCGACGCGGTCCTTGGAGGCGACGGCGATTTCTTCGAACAGCTTCTTCACCACGTCTTTGTGACGGAGGGATGAGAGGGCAGTGCGGCGGGCGTGCAGCGTGCCGCGCTTGCCGAGGGTGACGAGCTTCTCCGCGTAGGGGCGGAGGGCCTTGGCCTTGGCGAGCGTGGTGCGGATGCGACGGTGCTCGATGAGCGAGCAGGTGAGATTCATGAGCAGCGCGTCGCGGTGATCCTGCTTGCGCTGAAGTTTGACGATTTTTCTTCCGTGTTTCATGTCCTGATTAAGTCTTGGCTTCCTGTGATTTGATTATTCGTCCTCGTCGTCTGCGTCGGGGAGGTGGCTATCCACCAGCTTGGTGAAGTCGAGGGAGTCGGCTTCTTCATCGTCGTCGCTGATCATGCTGCTGCGGGCAAGGAGGGAGACACCACCAGGGGTGGCCTCAAGCAGCGCGGGATCGAACTTCATGCCGAGAGACAGGCCAAGCTCGGCGAGCTTTTCCTTGATCTCGGTGAGGGACTTCTTGCCGAAGTTGCGGTAGCGGAGCATCTCGCCCTCGGTCTTCATGGCCAACTGGCCGACGGAGGTGATGTTCGCGTTGTTGAGGCAGTTGGCGGCGCGGACGGAGAGTTCGATCTCGTTGACGCTCATGTTGAGGAGCTTGCGCAGCTCGCTGTTTTCCTCGCTCTGGGCTTCCGGGGCGGCCTCGAACTCAACGGCCTTGTCGTCGTAATTGACGAACACATCGAGGTGGTGGCGCAGGATGGCGGCGGATTGGAGCAGGGCGTCGTGAGGAGTCACGCGACCGTCGGTCCAGATGTCGAGCACCAGCTTGTCATAGTCAGTGTTCTGGCCGACGCGGGTGTTTTCCACGGCGTACTTCACACGGGTGACTGGGCTGTAGATGGAGTCGATCGGAATGACGCCAATCGGGGTGTCGGGACGCTTATTTTCTTCCCAGGTGGAGAAACCACGGCCAACACGCACTTCGAACTCGCACTCGAACTTCGTTTTGCGGTCGAGCGTGCAGATGATCTGGTCACGGTTGATGACCTCGTAGTGGTTGTCTTCCTTGATGTCGCCGGCGGTGACGGGGCCTTCTTTGTCGGCAAAGATGGAAAGGAGGCGTGGCTCCTTGGCATCGCTGTGGTGCTTGAAGCGGACTTTTTTGAGGTTCAGGATGATCTGAACCACGTCCTCAAGCACGCCAGGCAGCGTGGTGAATTCGTGTTCCGCGCCGCGGATTTTCACGGAAGTGATGGAGGCACCTTCCAGGGAGGAAAGAAGGACGCGGCGGAGGGAGTTGCCAATGGTGTGACCGTATCCCTTGTCGAAAGGTTCGGCGACGAACTGGGCATAGGTGTCGGTTGCCGTGGCCTCGTTTTTGACAAGGCGGCTGGGCATCTCGAATCGAGCAAGACGTACTGACATGATGTGTGTGATATGGCCGGGTTACCTCCGGGCGAGAATCCTGCACATCTCGAAGAGAGGCAGGCACGGAGACCAACGGCGAATTGAGGGGCGGAACTCGCGAGGGGCGGAGATAATGCAGGTCGAAACCGGGAATGCAACCTGGATTTTGCACCCAGGAAACGGCGCAGTGCCTCATAAAAGAGGACACCGTGAGCGATGGAGCCACGACTGATGAAAGAAAGCCGCGAAGACTACACCCGCGTGATGCGGGGGCGCTACGCCCGCCACACCGGAAAACCCGCCCGATCGAAGCTGCTGGATGAGTATTGCCAGACCACCGGGTTGGAACGCAAATACGCCAACCAAGTCCTGCGTGGGCAGCGACGACGAGGCCCCAGCGGAGTGCCCCGAGGTGCCAGCAGCCGCTACACCCAGAGCGACCTGCAAGTGCTCAAGAGCCTCTGGTTGGCTGCCGGGCAGCCCTGCGGCAAGCGCCGCATCGCCAGCAGCGCTCTGGCCACCATGCAGCGGGAAGTGGCCGTGCGCTGCGAACCCTGGGCGGAGACCGCGCCAGGAGCCATCGTCTGGGCACTACGAGCTCGTGGAGCCACTCAACGAAGCGCTGCGCCAGTGGAGTCTGTGGAACAACCTCTACGCCGCGCAACGCCGGCTGCTGCGCAAAGAGCGGCAACCCGACGGCAAAGTGAAGCGATACCACGAAAAGAAAGCCAGCACGCCCAGCGCCAGGCTGCTAGCCGGCGAAGACCTCAGCCAAGAGCAGCGACAGAAGCTGTAAGCCAAGCTCAGCAGCCACGACCCCATCAGCATGAGAGCGAGCATCGAAGCCAAACTACGGGCGCTCTACGCGCAGCGAGCCGAGCTCCAAGCCGAGCAGGACGAGGACATGGAGACTGAATCCGAGAGCGCCCCCCGCGAAGTCCATCACGGAGGCATCACGTCTCGCAGCAGTGGTTCCATGGCAGCTGCTCTGAGACGACTGGAAGCACCTGATAATCGTAGGCAATAGATGGACTGCAGCAGCCTGCTGGCCGTCGAGCGTTACCAGGGTGTCGGGAAAACGAGGGTCTATCGCCCATGCGGCATCGTGGGGTATTCTTGGTGAGCCTGGAGACTTCGGCGGCAGCATGGCTGCCGCAGTCCATGAGGCTACTGAGTCAAAAACGCCAGCAGATCACGCAGCTCGGCATCCGTGAGCGACATGACGAGTCCGGGCGGCATGAGGGACATTTTGATTTCGGTGCGGCTGATGACGTCGGCTTCGGGGAAGGAGCGTTCTTTCCCGGTGAGGTCGCGGAAGACTTCGCTGCTGGAAGAGCGCAGGAGGATGCCGGTGAACTCGGTGCCGTTTCTGAGCTTCACGAGCGAGGGGTAGAACTGCGGCGCGACTTCGCGATGCGGCTCCAGGATCGAACGCAGGATGGCAGCGCGGTCGCCTTGCTGCGCGATGAGGGTGAGGTCGGGGCCGACCACGTTGCCACGACCGCTGTGGCGGTGGGCCGCGACGGGCTTCATCGCGGATGGTGGCGTTGTCACTCTTGGCGAGCTTGTGCAGCAAGGCGGTGTCTTCAACACCGAGAATGGCCTCCGCGCGGAGTTGCGGGCTGCGTTTTTCATCGGCGGCGACTTCTGCGGAGGCTTTACGAGCGGCGAGCGTGCGCACGACTTCGAGCGTGAGCACGTCATCGCCTGCGGCGAGGAGTTCGTTCAGCAAGGGCACGGTGAGCGCCTTGTGCGTGGCAGGAACCAGCCGCAGTGCGTAGCCTTTGAGGCGTGCAGGTGTTTTGGGGTTCGTGATGCGTTCGACGAGCACCTCGGGATTGGTCACGCCCGCGCCGGGTTCGCCACGCAGCGTGTTCCAGGTGGCGAGAACGGCTTCAAAGAGACGGAAATCGAGGGTGGGATCGGAAAGCATCGCCTCGACTTCGGGCATGAACTTGGTCAAAACGGCATCGGCGATCCAGCGCAGGCACTCGAAACGCATTTCGGGATCGGTTTCGGCCACAAAGGCCCGCACCCACTTTTCGTCGTTCAAATCGGCGCGGCGCAGCGCGACGAAAGCCCAGACGCGATCCGTTGCCGGGAGTTTTTTGAGTTCAGCGACGGTCCATGGCAGGCGGGCGAGAGCGGTCAAGGCCGCATCGGAGAGATAAGAGTCACCACCACGGGCGAGCTCGAGCAGCTTTGGCGTGGGGAGCTTCGCTTTGCCTTCGCGCAGTTCTTGAGCGAGGCGCGCGTCATCGTTGAGCGGGTCTGGTCTGGTTTTGAGCCAGTTTGCTTTCGATGGGTCGATCTCCACCTTCCAGAGACGACCGCGACCGTGAATCGGATACGAGCTGAACACCCAGTCATTCATGTAGAACGCACCGTCGGGGCCGACGGCCATGCAGGTGGGGCGGAAGAAGTCGCTGCCGCGCACGAGCGGGATGCGCTCGGAGGTGTAGCCCGCGCCTTTTCGCGTGAGCGGGAAGTAGTCGATGCTGTGATCGCTCCAACTGGGAATCATCACACCGCCGCCGAGTTCGACGACGGCGCAGGGGCCTTCGCCTGATGGATGAACCATGCCGAGCGTGCCCCGCAGCTCGCCATTCCACGCGACAAACGGATGCACCGGCGCACTGCCATACACCCACTGGAAGCCGTAATCGGCACCTTCGACGACATTGAGCAAACGGCACGGCGGACGGCTGCCGGGATCGTTTTCAGCGGCGAAGATCTCGCCATCTTTGCGCACGAGCAGTCCGAAGGGATTCCAGAAGCCACGCGCAATGCGGCGCAGATCTTTGCCATCGGCAGTGCAACGAAACACGCCGCCTTCGCCGCGTCCGCTCACTTTCGTGTCGTCGGTGCCAGTGATGGTCCAGTCTTTGCCGAAGTTCTCGCCGAGCGAGAAGACGAGGCCGCCATCAGGATGCCAGGCCATGCCGCTGAGGCCGTTGTGCGGATAATCCGCCAACGTGTTCATCGTCGCGAGGTTTTCTTCCAGGTCGCCGACGCCATCACCATTCGTGTCCTTCACCCGCAGGATGCGATCCCGCTCGGCGAGGTAGATCCAGCCATCGGGACCGCATTCGACATGCATAGTCGCGTCCGTTTTGTTGTAGAAGACACGACGGTTTTTGCCATTGGCATCAAAGACCACAATCTCATCGTGCTCTGGTCCCACATAGCCCTGTGGACGAAAATGCGTGTGGCAGGAAGCCAGCCAGATGTTGCCCTTCTCATCCACATCAATGCCCGTCGGCGTGACGAGATCGGAATGTTCGGCAAGCAGCGTGAGTTTGACGCCGGGTTGCAACGTTTCGATCTGTGGCGGCAGATCCTTCGGGACATCGGGCGCTTTGGGCGGCGGGCCGGATTGAGCGAAGGCAGCAAGTGGAAGAAGGATCAGGAGGCGTTTCATGAGATTACTGGGCTTTGGCGCGTTCGAGAGCGGCGGCGATTTCTTGTTCGATCACGGACAACGGATTGAGAAGCGTGAGTGGGTTTTCGACCGGAGTGACTTCATTGGTCTGCGGATTCCAGTTAACGGGACCGAAGCGGCAGGGCGCGGGATTGCCGGTGAGGATGTGCATGCCTGCGTCGTTCTTGTCGAAGTGCCAAAACTCGAAGGGGAAATGGATGAAGCCGTGCTTCTCCATCATCGCGCAGATTTCCAGCCGTGTGGCGACGTGCTCCGGTGCGACGAAGGGCGAGCGCATCGGCGTGCATTCGCTCATTTCGAGATACGGAGCACCACGCCAGACTTCCGTGCCATCGTCGCGACGAAAGACCGAGATGTCGATGGCGGAGCCGGACATGTGTGCGCCGATCTTTGGCATATTGGCCGTCAGCACGATGGCTCGGCGGAACATCATCTCAGGCGTTGGAATTTCGCCGCCGAGTTCCCACATGGTCTTTTTGAGCACGGTGTCGAAGACCGATGGCTTGCGCACGAGCTGGCGCTGCATGTCGAGCGAGCGGAAGCCGTCCTCGATCTTCAAGATCCAGCCGCGCTCGTTCATTTCGCGACCAATGGTGATGACATCGCGCACGAGGCTCTCGCGCAGGAAGTAAACGCGGTCGAGATCACCCGCGATCTTGCTGATGGAGAATTGCATCTCCACCTTCGCAGCAGCAGCGGCTTCAGGGATGGAGGCGAAGCGCTCGCCGCATTCGTTCACCGGGAATTCAATGAGCTTCTGCACGAATCTCTTATGCGAACCGTCCGGCGATATTGGTAACTCAGCCAGAGGAGATCGTCATCGGACTTCCCTCCGAAAGGTGCTTTCGTTTCCACGACTAATTCACCCAGCTGCGTCCACCGAACTGGGCGAGTCTGACAAGGAAGATCCTCATCCGGAACCTGCACTGCTTTGCCCGTTGCCGTCGCAATCACCAGCGTGTCTTGGCGGTATTTACCGGTCGAAAAACTCAAGGCAACGAACTCGGCATCTTTTGACCACAGTATATCCTCAGCGAACGAAGGAAGTTCAAAATCTGCAAGGTTCTTGACACTGAAGACCACGGATCCATCCGAGCGCCGAAGTTCGAAGTGATGCTCGTATTGAGCGGTGTCGCCCACATTGACGATCATGAATCGACCGTCGGGGGATGTATGAGGTTTGGCATTGGTAAAACCAAAGCCAACAGAGGCTATCAACAGCCAAAGCAGAATATAGAGAAGACCTTTTGAGCGCGGTGTCATGATGGAGTCATGGTGATTTCTTCCCCTCACCCTGCAACCGCACCTTCTCCTCCGCCTCGCGCTTCTGCATGTCTTTGGGATGCTTCGAGAATGAGGCGAAGACATCACCGACGACGCGGTCGGCGAGTTCGCCGAGCTTTTTGAGGATCACGGGCTCGGCTTCGGGCTTGAGTTTGGAGAGGTTGGGCTCGTAGCCGCCGACCTTGTGGGCCTCGGCGGTGGCGATGTAGCCGATGTTGCCGTTGGCGTAGCCGATGATGAGGGGCTTGGCACGATCGGCGATGGCTTGCTCGAGTTTGAAGCCGTATTCGACCATCGGCTCGCCGGGCATGGTGAGGAGCAGGTAGGGGCCGATCTTCATCGCCATGAGTTCGGCTTTGATCGGCTGGTCTTTGCCCGGAAGCTCGATCACTTCGCTGGCGACGCGGATGGGATAGTAGGTGGCGCGTTTGGCGAGTTGCTCGCGCGTGAGGCTGTAGGCGGCGGCACGCACGACTGCGCCACCGAGATCGCGACCAGCCCACTGGATGTCCGCTTCATCGGCGCAGCGATACGGATAGCCGGGCAGATTGGGCCGGATGTCGCCCGCGCAGCCTTGGATGAACATGGAGGCCGTTTTGCCGCTGTAGATGGACTCGACAAAGGTCTGCGCCTCGCCGGGGAAGTCGGCGGTCATCATGGGAAAGCCCTTGGGATGCGGCTGCGAGCCTTTGTCGCCCCAGGTGAAGAAGCAGGGATGGCAGGCGGCGTGCATGAGGATGGCCAAAGGCGTGAGCGATTGGCCGTCGTCGAAGCGCAGCACCTTCACACGCGGATCATTCGGGCCTTCGGGGTTCAAACTCACCACCGCCCGACCTTCGTAGATTTTGCGGCGGTTGATGCTGAAGCTGATGCGGGCCTCCGCGAGGCCGATGCTGGCCGGTCGCATGTTTGCGGCGGCTTCTTTGGCGGCGGCAGTGAGCTTTTTGATCACGTCCGAGGCCCAGCGCATGTTTTCCACC
>JAJTDU010000255.1 GCA_021298725.1 Verrucomicrobiaceae bacterium
AGCAGGTGATGCGTGTCCTCCGTGCCAAAGCCGCTCAGCAGGATCGTGCGCTCGTCCGCCTTCAGATCACCATTTGTATCCTTTAAAAAAAGCACCTCCGTCGAGTTCGCCACATAAAGGCCACCATCTCCAGGAGCCAGGGCGGTCGGGATGTGCAAACCGTCGGCAAAAGTCGTCGATTTGTCCGCCTTACCATCGCCATCCGTGTCCTCCAGCACCACGACTTGGTCTTTCGCCGCCTCGCCGGGCTTGATGTGCGGGTAGGTCGAACTCGTCACCACCCACAGCCGTCCCTGTGCGTCCCAGTTCATCTGCACCGGCTTCTGGATCATTGGCTCCGCCGCAAAAAGATTCACCTCAAAGCCCTCTGGCACGACGAAAGACTTCAGCTCCGCGTCAGGGTTCGCATCCGGTAAATCAGCGACAGAGGTCGGCTGGGAGGCGAGAGCGAGGCCACTCCAGCCGAGGAAAATCAGAGCAAAACGGGAGATCATAAATGGGATCGCAGATTACGCCCGTGCCCCGCCTTTTTGGCAAGCATTCTCTCGGCGAATTCCACCAACATATCCCCAAGGCATGCATGAGCGGCACCTGCGGCTCGGTGGGCCAGCGATGCCGAACTCCCGCCCTCAGTTTTCTTCGCCTCCGGCTCCCAGCAGGCGTGTGGCATCCGCCATGAACACCCCAAAAACAGTTGCACCGCGAGAGTTTAGGAAGGCGCAAGTAGCGGAAGGAAAAGGAATTTTCACTCGAGCATCTCAAGCAGAGTAACTTTGTCCTGTGTTGCTTCAATGCAGCCAAAACAAGGTTCTTTAGCGATGTTTTCCCGATTCACCAGTCTTCCATAGAGCCCAATCACCAAGGGGCTCATTGCGGCATTGGTGGGGCGCTCTACGAAGCTGTTGCGTAAACTTCCGCGCCAGCTTCGACGAACTCCTTGCTCTTCTTTTCCATCCCACGCTGGAGCGCTTCTTCCTCGGAGATGGCTTGTTCGGCCGCATACTTGCGGACGTCTTCGGTGATCTTCATGGAGCAGAAGTGGGGGCCGCACATAGAGCAGAAGTGGGCGCTTTTGGCTCCGTCCTGCGGCAGCGTCTCGTCGTGGTATTCGCGGGCGGTGACGGGGTCGAGGCTCAAGTTGAACTGGTCTTCCCAGCGGAACTCAAATCTCGCTTTGGAGAGGGCGTTGTCGCGGTATTGGGCACCGGGGTGGCCTTTGGCGAGGTCGGCGGCGTGGGCGGCGAGTTTGTAGGTGATGACGCCGGCTTTGACGTCTTCCTTGTTCGGGAGGCCGAGGTGTTCCTTGGGCGTGACGTAGCAGAGCATGGCGCAGCCATACCAGCCGATCATGGCGGCGCCGATGCCGCTGGTGATGTGGTCGTAGCCGGGGGCGATGTCGGTGGTGAGGGGCCCGAGGGTGTAGAAGGGGGCCTCGTGGCACCATTCGAGCTGCTTGGCCATGTTTTCCTCGATCATGTGCATGGGGACGTGGCCTGGGCCTTCGTTCATGACCTGGACGCCTTTGGCCCAAGCGCGCTTGGTGAGTTCGCCCTGGACTTCGAGTTCGCCGAACTGGGCTTTGTCATTGGCGTCGGCGATGGAGCCGGGGCGGAGGCCGTCGCCGATGGAGAAGGAGACGTCGTAGGCGGCCATGATGTCGCAGATGTCGTCCCAGTGGGTGTAGAGGAAGTTTTCTTTGTGATGGGCGAGGCACCACTTGGCCATGATGCTGCCGCCGCGGCTGACGATGCCGGTCATGCGGGAGGCGGTCATGGGGACGAAGCGGAGGAGGACGCCGGCGTGGATGGTGAAGTAATCGACGCCCTGCTCAGCCTGCTCGATGAGGGTGTCGCGGAAGAGTTCCCAGGTGAGGTCTTCGGCTTTGCCGTTCACTTTTTCGAGCGCCTGATAAATCGGCACGGTGCCGATGGGCACGGGCGAGTTGCGCAGGATCCATTCACGCGTGGCGTGGATGTTCTTGCCGGTGGAGAGGTCCATGACGGTGTCGGCACCCCATTTGGTGGCCCAGCGCATTTTTTCGACTTCTTCCTCGATGCTGGAGGCGACGGCGCTGTTGCCGATGTTGGCGTTGATTTTGACGAGGAAGTTGCGGCCGATGATCATCGGCTCGAGCTCGGGGTGGTTGATGTTCGCGGGGATGATGGCGCGGCCGGCGGCGACTTCGGAGCGGACGAATTCGGGGGTGATTTCGTTCGGGATGCGCTGGGGGAAGCGCTTGAAGATGCCGGGAGTATAATCGGTCTGGACCTGGGAGGAGCCGACGTGCTGCTTGTCGAGGTCGTTGCGGACGATGTCGTGGGTGAAGTCGGCAATTTGGGCACGCTTCATGTTTTCGCGGATGGCGATGAACTCCATCTCGGGGGTGATGATGCCGGCTTTGGCATAGGCGAGCTGGGTGACGACTTTTCCTGGCAGCGCTTTCAAAGGCTGGCGCTGGGCGTTGATGGGGGCTTTCAGGGGGCTGAGGAGGCCTTCGCGCTTGGCGGCGGCGTATTCGGCGTGGTTGGCGGTGAGGTAGCCGTTGTCGCGGGGCTCGATGGCGCGGCCTTCGTAGGCTTCCACGTCGTTGCGGGCTTCGATCCAGGCTTTGCGCAGGGCGGGCAGGCCGGTTTCGACGGTGCCTTTGTAATTCGGATCGCCCCAGGGGCCGGAGCAGTCATAGACGCGGACGGGGGCATTTTCCTCAATGCGGCCGTTGAAGGCTTTCGTCGGCGAGAGGGTGATCTCACGCATGGGGACGCGGACGTCCTGGTGGATCTGGCCTTCGACCCAGACGCGGCTGGAGGCGGGAAGTTGCTCGGAGGAATGGGGTTCGAAGGAGGTTTGGGGGTCGGCGATCATGTCGGGGAAAGTTCGTGGTTCGTGGTTCTTCGTTCTTAGTTGGGGCGGCCTGTGGCCGGAACTGAGATGGACCTCCGAGCGAACTCCCTTCGGCGGCATGACCCGCATCAGGTTCGGAGGGTTCGAATCGAGGAAGATCCGTCTCAGTCCCTGCGGTGGGACGCCCCTGTCGTGACGGGCTGAGTGTCAGGCTTCAATGACGAAGGTCAAAGGCAATTTCAGGCATGCAGGGATGCCTGAAGGTTAAGAAGGGAAAATAAGCGGCAAATCATGGTAATTATAATAGATTGGGTTGGTCTAAACTTCGGATGTGTCCCTCCTGCCCCCGTTTTCGCCCCCTGCTGGCCTGTTTGAGCCTGCTGCTGGCACCGTTTTCGGTGTCGCGGGCGGATTTGGTCACGGACTGGAACGCCCTGCCTGGGGTACGACCATCGCGAACGACATCTTGACTTGGCGGGCGACAGACGGTGCCTCCGTGGCAGGCAGCACACCCTACTCGCCCGTGGGTACGGTGGGTTACTGGCAGCAGACCTCGCAATACGCGGCGGATTTCAACACGGTGAAGGATCTGGGCGCGCAGTTCAGCCTGACCCGCACGGCAGATGAGACCAGCCAGGCGTATTTCTGGGCGGCGGGGAATGGCACGGTGAAAATGCCGGGCCTGTGGAACCAAGTCGCCACGGCAGCCGCCGCGACGGCCGCGTTGGATGTCACCGAAACCGCTCGTCTCCTGGCTGCGGTGAATCTGGCGATGGCAGACGCGGGCATCGTCGCGTGGGAGACGGCCTACAGCACGCAATTCTGGCGGCCGGAGACGGCCATCGCGAACGGTGGGGACGGATTTTTCGACACGGACGGCAACATCGACACCGAGGGGGATGTCTTCTGGCTGCCGCTGATCCATTCACCCTCTTTTCCCGAGCACGTCTCCACTCAGAGCGCCTTCAGTGCGGCCGCAGCGGCGGTGCTGGCGGAATTCCTGGGAGACAGCCTGTCCTTCAACCTCGGCAGCGACATCAATGGCGACGGCAGCATCGACCTGACACGGAGCTACACCCATTTCAGCCAGGCAGCGGACGAAGCGGCGCAGAGCAGCATCTTTGCGGGCATTCAGTTCGGCACTTCCATCACCGACGGGCAGCCCATCGGCGCGAACGTGGCCGATTTCGTCGTGAACAACCACTTTTGCTGCCGCGCCGACGCGCTTCACGGTGAGGGATACAAGTCCGGCATCAGCAGTGGGCGCAGGACCATGGGCGTCAGCTCGTGGGGCAGCGGTTTCCAGAGGTGTCTTTTGTCCTGCTGCAAAGTGCCCCACCAGAGTCGCCCGCCTTTGCGCCAGGGATCAAGCACGATGCCGTCCTCGAAACGCTGCCCCTTGGCGGTGACGACGATGCCGTTGTGCTCGAGCAACGTGGCACGGCGCGAGGAGGTGAGGTGCAGGTCCAGGGTCTTGAGATTGAGCCGGTGCAGGTGCGGGAACAAATCATCCCGCCATTGGTAGCATAGTCCACGTTTGCGCAGGCCGGAGTTGACCAGGCCGTTGTTCATCCACGGCAGGCTGAGCGGCTTGAAATCGAGGGACATCTTCGCGGATTCCTCCATGGCGGTGCTGGCCACTTGGTCTGCCTCGGCACGGCTGACCGAGCGGGCGAGTTGCTGAAGATCGTGGCTGAGACGCGCGGCTTTTTCACGCCGCTGCTCCAGCGTGCCGACATTGACGCAGGAAGCAATGATGCAGGGGAGAATGACCAGACAAAAACGGGCGACGGCGGGCATGAGGCGGATGAAAATCAGGACAGCGGGCCATGGGCGGCCTCGTGCAGCGCACGTGCCTGTTCCTTCCATTGTTCGCGGGTGGCGCGGTTTTTGAAGGCCAGGATTTCACTGAAGGCGCTCAGCTCTTCGTCATTCCATTGAGCGATCTGCCGCCAAGTGCGGATGCCATGAGCGCGGAGTTTCTCGCTGATGACGTTTTTGATGCCTTTGATGCGGGTGAGGTCGTCATCCGGCGTGCCGGCGAGAGCGGCGGTGTTTTCGGTGACGCGCTGAAGCACACGCGCCTGATTTTTCAGGTGCTCGATCTGCTGGGCGGTGGACTGGAGGCGTGTTTCGCTGTCAGCGAGGCTGGGTGCATGCGCGGCTAGGGTGCCTTGCAATCCAGCGGAACGAGGGGCGACATCGGCCGTCTTGGACGGTGAGGCTGTGCTGGGGCGTTTGCGTTTGGGTTTTTCGGCTGGAGCGGACTCTATTTGGGCAGCGGCCAGGGCCGCGCTGACATGATCCCGCTCCGTCCGCAGGGTTTCGAGTTCCTGGAGGGTTTTGGCGTGCTCGGTTTGGAGTGCACGGCTGGATTCCTGCACTTGGATGAACTCGTGCAGGCTCAGACGATTGGCCTCTTGCGCGGCATGCAGTTCGTCCCGCGAAGTGCGCAGCCCATCCTCGGCAGCCAGGATCTGGCGGCGGAGGGTATCATGCGCCACTTCACCCGCACTGCGGGCCGCGTTGATGTCGTCGAGGCGGGTTTGCAGCTCTTGAATGATCTTGCTCAGGTCCGTTCCGCGCCATTTCCAGCCAAGCCACGCGAAAATCACGGCGGTGAGGCCGAGCAGCGGGGCAAGGTAGAGCAGCAGCCAGAAAAAGGAGGACATCAGGGCGTGGAGGTAGTCGGGGGGAGGTGGGAAATCCAGTGGCGGAGCTGTTCAATGGCTTCGATGGAGCGTTCTTCGACCAAGGAAGCGGAAAGGCCGCCTGGCAGGCCTGGGGCGCGTGTCAGGCCGCCGGCTTCGACAAGGGCGCGGGTGACGGGAAGCACCGTCCACACGCTACCGGGTGTGGCGATGGCGAAGATGCCCTCCGCATTGGCTGGGGGCGCAAGCGGCAGGCTTTTGACCGTGTTGAGAATGCCACGGGCAGGCAGGCAACCGGCGTCGAGACGCAGTTCATCATGCAGCACGAGAATGCGCGGCGCGTAGGCCCGCCGCGCCGCCGCGATGAGCTGTGAACGCGTGGATTCCTCACCCACTTGGCCGCAGAGCACGGCCTTGCCACCAAACACGGCCAGGATGATGAAAGCCGGGCGGGCAGGCACTGTGGCCTGCGGCTTGGCCGCGCCTTGCAGCCAGGCGATGAGTTCGTTGCTATCCTGCTGGATCAGGGCGGCATCGACGTCGGCAGGGAGCTCTTTTTTCCAAGGCTGCGCCTCACCAGCCACCTGCCAGTCCACCGGTTTCCAGGCTCCGCCTTCAAAGCCAAGGTAAAGCGTCTTTTCCTGGCCTGCACCCTTCTCTGGCAGCAGGGCCGTGGAGATGGCAGGAAACTCCCCCCCAGGGCGGCGGCGTGGACTGACACGAATTTCATCATGCACCTGACGTGGCGCGAAAACTGGCAGCGTTTCATCCAACAGGCCACGTTTGGACGCCGCGTCTCCCACCTCGCCACGCAGGGTGATCTCCCCTCCACGAGTGGCGATGAACACATGGCCGCGCGGCAGCGCCGCCTGCCGGTGCCGCTCAATCTCCGCCGCCTGCTGCGCCCTCGCCGCGGCCCGCACCTCCTGCAGGGCTGGAAGGACGTGCTCCCGCCATTCCGCCTCGGTCACCCCGTGCAAACGAGCCTCCGTGAGCAGAGCGGCATCCGATTCATCAACTCTGAGCGTCTTCCAGGGCTGACCGATGCGCGCGAGCAGGGTCTGCGCGTTGTTTTGCGGCGCGGGCAAACCGCGCAGGGTGGTGCTAACACTGGCCGCCTCGTCGCGGTGCGCACCGTCGATCAGCGGCACACCCAGCACCACGCCGCCCCGCGTGCCCCAGTTTTCCTGCACGCTGCGGGCCAAATCGCGCGCCTCATGCTCGCTGGCGGCAGCACCCAGCAAGCGGGCCTGCGGGCCAGTGGCCGCCAGCAGCAGCCAGCCAGGCGGCAGCGGGGCCACCTCGATCTCATTGAGCACTGCG
>JAJTDU010000256.1 GCA_021298725.1 Verrucomicrobiaceae bacterium
TGCGATACCAGCCACGTCTTTGTGCGTGAGAAGGAGCTGGAATGCCCGCTGGGCGTCGCGGTGTTCGACAACGTCATTTTCGTCTCCAACACGCCGAACATCATCAAATACACCGATGTGAACCGCGATTTGAAGTTCGATCCCGCCGTCGATCAACGCGAGGTCTTCCTCACTGGCTTCGAACAACCGCAGCATGACCACAGCCTACACAGCGTCTATGCCGGGCCCGATGGCCGCCTGTATTTCAGCAATGGCAACTGCGGCGCGCAGTTCAGCGACAAGAGCGGCAAGACCTTCCGCATCGGTGGTGCTTACCTGAACAACGACTACACCGGCGAGAAGAGCGATGACGGCCACGTCTATGTCGGTGGCTTCACCGCCAGCATCGAACCCAGCGGTCACAAGGCCAAGATCCTCGGCTACAACTACCGCAACAGCTACGAAGGCGTGCGCACCTCCTTCGGCGACATGTTTCTCAACGACAACGACGATCCTCCCGCCTGCCGCGTGAGCCATCTCATCGAAGGCGGCAGCTTCGGCTTCTTCTCCCGCGATGGAAAACGCCAGTGGCGTGCCGACAAACGCCCCGGCCAGAGCATTCCCGAGGCGGAGTGGCGGCAGGATGATCCCGGCAGCATCCCTGCGGGCGATGTCTATGGCGGCGGCGCGCCCACCGGCCTCTGCTTCTATGAAAACGGCGCTCTCGGTGAAAAATGGAACGGGCTGCTGCTCAGTTGCGAAACAGGTCGCAATGTGGTCTTCGGTTATCTGCCGAAACCCGATGGCGCAGGCTTCAAACTCGAACGCTTCGATTTCTGCACCACCAACACCACTGGAGTCTTCAAAGGCAGCGATTTCGTCGGCGGAGCGAACAACCTCTCCGATGACCGTCACACGCTCTTCCGCCCCAGCGACGTGTGCGTCGGCCCGGATGGCGCGATTTACATCAGCGACTGGTTCGACAAGCGCACGGGTGGTCATCAAGACACGGATGAAACCTGCAGCGGCACCATTTACCGCATCGCTCCGAAAGGTTTCAAACCCCAGGTGCCAGCCCTCAATCTGGACACTGTCGAAGGCCAGATCGCCGCGCTGCAATCGCCCGCTACGAACGTTCGTCATGTGGCCTTCACTCGTTTGAAGGAAAAAGGCAAGGAAGCGCTGCCTGCCGTGAGCCAGTTGTGCAATCACAGCGATCCCTACCTCGCCGCGCGTGCCATTTGGCTGCTGGCACAGATGGGAGACCGCGGCATGCGCCAGGTGCGCGTCTGGCTGGAATCCGAAGACCCGCAAAAGCGCCTCACGGCCCTGCGTGCCATCCGTGCTGCCACGGATGACGGCCTCGACATCCTCAGCAGCATGGTGGCGGATGATTCACGCGCAGTGCGCCGGGAGATCGCCGTGGCGATGCGTGACGTGCCCTTGGCGCAGAGCAAGATGATCCTGACGGAGATCGCGAAGCGCAATGGTGTGGAAGACCGCTCCTACCTGGAAGCCTTTGGCATCGGCTGCAGCGGCAAGGAAGAGCAGCTCTGGAGTGAGCTGAAGGCCAATGCAGGCCTCAATAACCCGCTGGAATGGTCGCACAGCTTTGCCCAGATTACCTGGCGGCTTCATCCCGTGGCCGCCGTCCCAGATCTGCAACAACGTGCCGCCAGCGCCAAGCTCACGCCGCAGGAACGCCAGCAGGCGCTCGACACGCTCGCCTTCATCCCGGATGCCACCGCGGCGCAGGCCGTGCTCGCCATCGCGAAGGACAAAGCCTCGCCGATTCATGAGAGCGCCATGTGGTGGCTCATCAAACGCAGCACCGACGAGTGGAGCACCTTCGGGATCGCCGAGGAACTCAAAAAAGAAGGCATCTTCGATCCCGAGAGCGCCAAACTCGTCGAGATCGTCACCCCGCCCGCCATTCCAAGCACTGTGAAAGTCGAGGAGGTGCTCAAACTCAGCGGCAACCCCAAGAACGGCGCACAACTCGTCACCCGCTGCGTCATGTGCCACCAGATCAACGGCCAAGGCATGGAATTCGGTCCGAATCTCGACGGCTGGGGCCGCGGCCAGCCCACGGAGATCATCGCCCAGGCCCTGGTGGAGCCGAGCAAAGACATCGCTCACGGCTACGATGGCCAAGAGTTCCTCCTCAAAGATGGCACCAAGATTCACGGCATGCTGCTCACCGAGGGCGACATCATGATCGTGCGTAGCATGGGCGGCGTGAATCAATACATCGCCAAATCCCGCCTCAAGACCCGCGCCAAGCTCACCACCAGCATGATGCTCAGCGCCACCCAACTTGGCCTCAGCGCCCAAGACGTGGCCGACATCGCGGCGTATCTGCGCGGCGGGAAATGACCGCTGCGCCCTTGATCAAAACGCCCAACGATACGGCGCGTTGTGGATCAGCTTGCTCTTCGGATACGCAGAGATGCGCACCTGATTTTTCGAGTTCCCGCTGAGCAGCCAGACATTCGTGGCGTCCTGCGCGTGCAGAAAGCCGATGTGGCCGCTGCTGGCCTGATCCACGGTGAGCGGCTGAAGAATGCAGATCGCGCCATACGTCGCGGCCACCGGGCGGCCCCAGCTCCACCAGTCGGAGACTTTCGCGCTGCCCTTCGGCTGGTAACCGGAACGCAGCACGCACCAGTTCACAAAAGCCGCGCACCAGGCCGTCTCATCCTTCAGCAGGCTGCCGCTGATGCCGCAGCTTTTGAGATATTCGAGGATGCGCGGGTTGTCACCGTTCGCCCACTCCTGCACGCCTTGCTCCATGATGGCGATCTGCATCCATGGCGGCGGCGCGGCGAAACTCGTGGGCGCTGCGGCCACGGTTTCCGGCGGCATGCCGGTCACGACGCCGCTGACATTCACGATCTGGCCCGGAAACAAGACTTTCCAGTTGCCCGAGCCCCATTCGACAAGCCCGGAATTGAGCTTCTGGAACTGTGGAAGCGTCATCCCGAAGGATTTCGCGATTTTAGAGGGATTGTCGCCAGGCTGAACGGTGTATTGGGCCATGCGCGAAATCATGACCATCTAGTTTGAGAAAGCCAAGCCTGATTTTCTACCTTGGGCTGGTCAATCTTTGCTGAATAAGCCTTTCACCTTCGAGAAGAAACCGGGCTTGTCTTGGTCAAGATTTCTGATCCCAGCCACCACCGAGGGCTTTCATCAATCCGACCGTCGCGATCAGTCGCTGTCCGGCGATCTGCGCGGTGGCACGTTGGGTGGACAAAGTCATGCGATTGGCCTCGATCACATCGAGATAAGGGCTTGTTCCAGCCTCGTAGCGGGTTTTGGCAAGCTGCGCCGCCCTTTCAGCACTGGTGCGGGCACGTTGCTGGGAACTGGCTTGTGCGCTGAGATTGCGGATCGAGGACAAGCTGCTCTCCACATCGGCCAAAGCAGCGAGAAAGGCCTGACGATAACCGGCGAGTGCCTCATCATGCGCGGCTTTTGTTTGGGTGAGATTCCAGCGGTTCTTGTTGCCTGAGAACAACGGAACGCTAACGCTCGGCCCCATGCTCCACATGAGCGAGGTCGGCTCAAAAAGGATGTCGATGTCTCCGCTCTGAAATCCACCACGCCCCATCAACTTCACGCTGGGGAAAAACTGTGCCTTGGCGACGCCGATGCGGGCGGTGGCGGCTTCAAGCACACGCTCAGCCTGCGAGATGTCAGGACGACGCTCCAGCAGATCACTCGGAACGCCAGCAGGCACGCTGGGAGGTGCGTAAAGCGTTCCCATCGTGGCAGGCACACGGAAATTCGATGCGCTGGTGCCGATCAGAATGGCGAGCATGTTTTCCAGTGGATCCCGCTGCGCCTGGAGCGCGGAAATCTCTGCTTCGGCAGTGGCCACTCCGGTTTCAGCCTGCGCTTGCTCCAATTCGCTGCCCGCACCGGCCTGCACTCGAGCGCTGGCGATTTTCAGCGCTTCGTTGCGCCAGCCAACGGCTTCGCGCACGATGCGCATCTCGTTATCGAGCGTGCGGAGCTTGAAGTAGTTCAGCGCTACCTCGGCCTGGATGCCGAGAAGCACGTTGTGCATGGCATCCGCTGCGGCGGCGGCTTCTGCACGGGTTCCTTCGGCCTGACGGCGGAGTTTGCCCCAGAGGTCGAGTTCCCAACTGAAATCGAGCGGCGCGTTATAGGCTGGACCATTGTAACTCAACCCATTCAATGGAAACGGCGAGGGCATATTCTCCGAGGTGCGCTGGCGTTCCGCCGTCAGCGGAAGGCTTACGGATGGAAAGAAATCGCCACGCGACATGCGGGCGGCAGCGCGAGCCTGATCGAAGCGTGCCATCGCTCCCTTGAGTTGCTGATTGTTCGCTGTGGCAGCAGTCACGAGGTTGTTGAGTCGTGAATCGTTGAAGACCTTCCACCATTCGCCCTTCGGCAAGTGCGCGGAGGGAGACGCGGCACGCCACGTCACACCTTTGAACTTCGGCGATGTCGCCGTAAGCGGGCGTTCATAGTTGGGGCCGATTTGGGCTTGGGCAGCCGAGGCGAGGAGGAGAAAGAACAAGGTTCGCATGACGAGATCAATGAGAGGTGGGAGTGGCGGCGGCGGGCAATTCAGCGGTAGCTAGGGGCTTCTTCTTCCGTCCAATCTTCATTACCAGCACATAAAACACGGGAGTGAGGAACAAGCCGAGGAAGGTGACGCCAATCATGCCGCTGAAGACGGCGGTGCCCATGGCGCGGCGCATCTCAGCACCGGCACCGGTGGAGACGACGAGGGGATACACACCGGCAATGAAGGCGATGGAGGTCATCAAAATCGGGCGCAAGCGGAGGCGGCAGGCATCGAGGGCAGATTCGAGCGGGGTTTTGCCGTGGTCGTAGTTCTCCTTGGCGAACTCGACGATGAGAATGGCGTTTTTGCAGGCGAGGCCGATCAAAACGATGAAGCCGATCTGAGTGAAGATATTGTTATCGCCCCCCATGAGATGCACACCGGCCAGGGCAAAGAGAAGACAGATGGGCACGATCAAAATGATGGCGAGTGGCAAGCGTAGGCTTTCGTATTGCGCAGCGAGCACCATGAAGACAAGCAAGATGCAGAGCGGGTAAATGTAGATGGCGGTATTGCCTGCGATGATCTTTTGGAAGGTGAGATCGGTCCACTCAAACTCGAATCCACCTGGCAATGACTCTTTGACAAGATTGGCGATCAAGTCCTCGCCCTGCCCGGAACTCAGCGGTGGCAGTGGCGAGCCGCTGATGTCGGCGGCGAGGTAGCCATTGTAGTGAAAGACACGGTCCGGTCCGAAACTCTCGTTTACCTTCACGAGCGAACCGATGGGCACCATGTCCCCGGCCACGTTGCGAGTTTTGAGGCGCGTGATGTCGCCCACTTCATCGCGGAACTGCTGCTCGGCCTGCGCAACGACCTGGTAAGTGCGTCCGAAGCGGTTGAAGTCGTTCACATAAAGACTGCCGAGGTTGATTTGCAGCGTCTCGTAGAGATTCGCCAGCGGCACGCCCTGTGACTTGGCTTTTTCGCGATCCACATCGGCTTCGAGCTGCGGCACGTTCACGGTGTAGCCGGTGTAGGTGAGACCAAATTTGCCGGACCCCATCGCTGCGCCGATCAGGCCCTGTGTGGTCTTGTACAGCTCCTCGTAGCCGCGATCCCCACGGTCTTCGATCATCATCTTGAACCCACCGGCGGTGCCGATGCCGTTCACCGGCGGCGGCGGCAGCACGAGTACGAAGGCGTCTTGAATGCCCATGAATTGTCCATTGAGCGCACCGGCGATCGCCGCGCTGTTGAGTTCGGGTGTCTTGCGTTCGTCAAAGTCTTTCAGACCGACAAACACGATGCCGCTGTTCGGGCTGGCGCTGAAGCCGTGAATGGAGAGGCCGGGGAAAGCGATGGCGTCCTTCACGCCAGGCTGCTTCAGGGCGATCTCCGACATGCGACGCATCACCGCGTCAGTGCGATCAAGCGACGAGCCTTCTGGAAGCTGCGCAAAGCCGATCAGGTAAGCCTTATCCTGTGCAGGCACGAAGCCCTCCGGCACAATTTGAAAGCCGCGCCATGTGGCCCACACAAGTCCGCCATAGATCATGAGTGCAATGATGCTGAAACGGATGGTGCGCTTCACGATGCCGACATACACATTCGAGGACCACTCAAAGAAGCGATTAAAGGGGCGGAAGAACCAGCCAAGCAACAGATCCATGGCCTTGGTGATGAGGTCTTTTTTATCGTGATGGCTTTTGAGGAGCAAAGCAGACAGCGCAGGCGAAAGCGTGAGTGAATTGATCGCCGAGATGACCGTCGAGATGGCGATGGTGACGGCGAACTGTTTATAAAACTGCCCGCTGAGGCCACTGATGAAGGCGGTGGGGATGAAGACGGCGCAAAGCACGAGCGCGGTGGCGATGATGGGCCCTGTGACCTCCTTCATGGCTTGTCGTGTCGCTTCGATCGGCTTCAAGCCGTTGCGGATGTTTCGCTCGACGTTTTCGACAACGACGATGGCATCATCCACGACGATGCCGATGGCTAAAACGAGGCCGAAAAGGCTCAGATTGTTGATCGAGAAGCCCAACGCATGCATTACGGCAAACGTGCCGACGAGTGACACCGGAACCGCCGCGAGCGGAATGATGGAAGCACGCCACGTTTGCAGGAAAATGACCACCACGAGCACGACGAGCAAAATCGCCTCAATGAGCGTGTGAATGACCGCTTCAATGGATTTATCGACGAAGACCGTCGGATCGTAAGCGATGGCATAATCGACCCCTTCGGGCATCTTCGTCTTCAACTCCGCCATGCGTGCCCGCACGGCCTGCGAGACGGCGAGCGCGTTCGAACCTGGAAGCTGGAACACGCCCATGCCGACGGCCTTTTTGTTATTCAACAAACTGCGCAGCGCATACTCGCCGCTGCCCATCTCGGCGCGGGCCACATCACGCAGACGCAGCTTTTCGCCATGCGGGCCGGTTTTGACGATGATCTGCTCGAATTCCGCCTCGGTGATGAGTCGGCCCTTCGCATTCACGGTGAGTTCAAAGGGCGCGCTTTTCACCGGCTGCTGGCCGATGGCACCGGCGGCGACCTGGATGTTTTGCTCGCGGATGGCGTTCACGATGTCGCTGGCAGTCAAGCCGCGTGCGGCAGCCTTGTCGGGGTCGATCCAGATGCGCATGGCATATTCA
>JAJTDU010000039.1:0-20541 GCA_021298725.1 Verrucomicrobiaceae bacterium
GTCAGGGACGAATGATGTCGTTTGCACAAGTCTTCGCGCTCCTGCATACTTTGTGCCCGCCAAAAACCCCACCATGGCAGATCCCTTCCTCACCCAGGACTTTCACATCCGCTGGTCAACACTGACCCCAGACCACATCGAAGCCGACATTCGCGCTGCCTTGGAAAAGGCACAGGCGAATCTCGACGCACTCATCGACCAGGATCGCGGCAAAATGAATTTCGACACCGTCGTGCTCGGTCTCGACGAAACGACCCGCGAACTGAACGAAGCCTGGGGCCTCGTGACGCATCTCGATTCCCTGTGCAATTCCCCTGCCCTGCGTGAGGCGCACAATAAGATGTTGGCGGAGGTCAGTGCCTTCTTCGCTAAAATTCCGCTCAACGAGCATCTCTGGGACTTGCTCGTCACCTACAGCAAGACCGAGGAAGCGAAAAAACTCACCCCGGTGAGCAAACGAGCGCTGGATGAGTCCATGGAAGGCTTCATCCAGGCAGGGGCGGATCTGCCACCGGAGAAGAAAAAACGCGTCGAGGAGATCGAGTCGGAGCTGTCCAAGATCACTCAGAAGTACTCGGAAAACGTGCTCGACTCCACCAACAAGTGGGAGCTGGTCATCGACGATGTGGACCGCCTCAAAGGTTTGCCGCTCTCTGCCATCGAAGCCGCCCGGGCGGATGCCGCCGCGAAAGGACTCGACACTCCAGAAAAGCCCTTGTACCGCCTCACCTTGAAGGCTCCCTCCATGATCCCGGTCATGGAATACCTCGAAGACGAGAGCATCCGCCGACAGGTCTGGGAAGGGGCCTGCTCCATCGGACGTGGCGGCGAGCATGACAACACGGACAATGTCTTCAACATCCTCCGCCTACGCCATGAGAAGTCGCAGATCATGGGCAAGGCCCACTTTGCCGATCATGTGCTGGCCCACCGAATGGCCAAGACAGGCCGCAGTGCATTGCGCTTCATTGAGGATCTTTACTCACGCGTGAACGAAGCTTTCAAGCGCGAGACCATTGAGCTGCAGGAATTCCGCGCCGACACCGCGCATCAGGCCGCCGATCTGTTTCAGCCATGGGAAGTCTCCTTCTGGAGCGAAAAACAGCGCAAATCGAAGTACGACTTCGACGAGGAGGAACTGCGCCCTTACTTCCCGCTCGACCGCGTGCTCAGCGGCATGTTTCAGCTCGCCGAGAAGGTTTTCGACCTACGCATCACCCCACGCGAAGGCGTTTATGTCGAGCCGGGCCAAGACGCGCCTGAAAACACCAGCGCACAGCCTGGGAAGGCCGGTCCTGTGGAAGTCTGGCACCCGGAAGTGAAATTCTACGAGGTGCGCAACGAGAAGGGCGTCCACATCGGCTCGTTCTACGCCGACTGGCATCCGCGTGACGCGAAACGCGGCGGCGCCTGGATGAACTACCTCAAGGTGGGCGTGCCGCCGAGCGGTGAGCGCGACCGCCGACTGCACCTTGGCCTCATTTGCGGCAACATGACGCCGCCCGTCGATGGCAAGCCCGCGCTGCTCACGCATGACGAGGTCTGCACGGTCTTCCATGAGTTCGGACATTTGCTGCATCAACTTTGCGGGAATGTCGAAATCCCCTCGCTCAACGGCGTCAGTGTTTACTGGGATTTCGTCGAGCTACCGTCCCAACTGCTCGAAAACTTCTGCTGGGAGCGTGAGAGCCTGGACCTCTTCGCCCGTCATCATGAAACCGGCGAGGCGATACCGGCGAGGCTGTTCAAGAAGATGCTGGCCGCAAAGAACTACCGCAGCGCCAGCGACATCATGCGCCAACTCGCCTTTGGCAAGCTCGACCTCGAGCTGCACATGAACCATGCCACCACCGAAGGCGCAGAGCTCGACCCACTGGCCCGCAAGATCCTCAACGGCTACCTCATGCCGCTCAAAACCGAGCAGCCGACCATGGCGCGTCGTTTCGGCCACCTGTTCAGCAGTCCGGTCGGTTATGCCGCAGGCTATTACAGCTACAAATGGGCTGAGGTGCTCGACGCGGACGCGTTCACGCGTTTCCAACAAGAAGGCGTGCTCAATCCCGCCGTCGGCCGCGAGTTTCGTGAGAAAATCCTCAGCAAGGGCAACTCCGAGGACCCCGCGAAGCTCTTCCAAGACTTCATGGGCCGCGACCCCGACGCGATGGCGCTGCTCACCCGCGCCGGGCTGGCCTGATCGTAGGACGACTGCGGCGTCCATCTTGACCTCTTCTGGCGGTCACGCATGAAGCCGGGCAGGTTCTCGCCAGCCCTGGCCTACGTTTGGTGTGCACGACCGCGATACGCGAGAGCAAAAAACACGCACACTGCCGCTGTGAGCGCCGTCTCGCCCCACCAAAAGCGGGGCCAGTCAGTGACGCCGTTTTGGGTGCAGGTGGCAAACCACCAGCCGCCGCCGAGGTAGCCGATGAGATTGCCCAGACCACTCATCAGTAAAGAGAGCAATGCCTGCGCCCGTGACCGCCACTTGGGATCAATGCGCTCTTCGAGGTAGATCTGAGTGGTGATGAAGTAGAGCGTGTAGGCGAAGCCGTGCAGCACCGTGCCGACCAGGAGCCATGGCAGTGTGCCCAGAGCATTGAAGGAATAGCGCACCACGCAGATCGCGATGCCGGAGAGGAAGACCCACTTCAGCCGTACCCGGGCCAAGACACCCGCCAGCAACACCATGACGAGAATTTCCGTGGTCTGGCCGAGTGAGATCAAGGCGGAGATTTTTTGCAGGCCCAAATCATGCAGATGTCGCGAAGTGTAGGGGTAAAACGCCGCCAGCGGCACGCAGTAAAGCGCTGCGGTGATGAAGACGACACGATGATCGCGGTGCTTGAGCAGTTCGAGCGCATCCAGTCCGAGAATCTGCCGCCAGGTGCGATGCTGCAGCACTTCCCCCGGAGGAATCATCGGCAGCCGCCACGTCAACGTCATCACCACCAGCCACAAGCCCGCCGCTGTGACGCCGCCCACGAGCGAGGCGTCCGCCTTGAGCACGAAACTCACGATCCAGCAGCCAGCCATCCAGCCTGCGGTGGCCCAGGCACGCAGCGGGCCGAACTGCAGCTTCGCATCCTGCAGTTGAGAAAAAACGATGCTACTCGTCACGCTCCACACCGGTGTGGCCACGAGCGCTTGTGCTTGGGCGCAGGCCAGCACGGCAGCATCACTCCAACCCCAGGCCAGCGAACCGCAGGTGATGAGCAGCGCCAGTGACGTCACCGCCGTCAGCCAGCGCAGTAGGAGGACCGGGGAGTGCTTTTGATCCGCCAGCGCCCCCACGAACAGCGGCGAGATGAACGCAGCCAGGGAGGTCGTGGCAAAAACATACGGCACCAAGTGCCCGCGACCGTACGCGGTGAATACATTCGCCAATGGCACCCCCCACATGCCCATCGGCATTGCCGTGCAGAAAAACAGCGTTGCAAGCATACGGCGGCTGGCTTTGGCATCCGTGGTCGGGGCGGTCATCGTTGTTTTCAGGAATTAAACGAGACTCTGGGAAACTCCAACGACACGATTGAAAAAAGCGCTCCTTGCACCCCCGGCCCGCCTTTCCATCTTCCGCGACCCTTTTTCTCCCGACCCCGATACCACCATGGAAAACGTCATCATCATCGGCACCGGCTGCGCCGGCTACACAGCAGCGATTTACACCGGACGCGCCAATTTGAAGCCCCTGATCCTCTCCGGCAACATGCCCGGCGGACAGCTCACCACGACCACCGAAGTCGAAAATTTCCCCGGCTTCCCCAATGGCATCATGGGACCGGAATTGATGATGAACATGCAAACGCAGGCGGAGAAGTTCGGCGCGCGCATCGAGTACTCGCTCGTCAGCAGCGTGAACAAGACCGCCGCAGGCCATTTTGAAGTGCACACCGAAGGCGGCACCGTTTATGAGGCTCACAGCATCATCGTTGCCACCGGCGCCTCACCGAAGCACCTCGGCCTGCCGAACGAAAAATCCCTCATCGGCCACGGTTTAACGAGCTGCGCCACCTGCGACGGTGCCTTCTACCGCAACGTGCCCGTCTGCGTCATCGGCGGTGGGGACAGCGCCTGCGAGGAGGCCGGTTTCCTCACCAAATTCGCGAGCACGGTCTATTTGATCCACCGCCGCGATACCCTGCGCGCCTCGAAGATCATGGCCGACCGCGCTCTGGCAAATCCGAAGATCAAACCCGTGTGGAACAGCACGGTCTGCGAGTACCTCACGGATGAAAAAGGCGAGATGCGGGCGGTGATGCTGGAAAACCTCGTCACCGGTGAAAAGAGCGAGTTGGAGCTCAAGTGCGTCTTCGTCGCCATCGGCCATGTGCCAAACGGTGCCTTCCTGGGCGATCTCGTCAATACCGACGAAAGCGGTTACATCCTGCAAACCGAAGGCACGCGCACCAAAACCGAGGGCCTCTTCGCCGCCGGCGACGTGGCCGATCACGTCTATCGCCAAGCCATCACCGCTGCAGGCCAAGGCTGCGCTGCGGCCTTGGAAGCGGAGCGCTACCTGGCGGACAAGGGCGTGCATTGATTGAAGCTGGACAGATGCCCCGTGGCAGCGGATACATCGCGGCGAAAACGCCCCACGTATCCCACGCATGAGCCATCTGGAGACCTTCAAAATCATCCGACTCGCCCTTCTTCCCGTCATCGCCCTGCTGGCCTCGTGCCAGAGCGGCGGCTCACGCGGGCAGACGCAGTATCTCGAAGCCTTCAACCCGGCCAGCCTGCCGAATTCCTCCATGTATAACGCCGACCAGGTGACCTACTGGGATGGCGACGGCCTCAGCGGCAGCTCGAGCATCACCATCGACCTGAGTGATCAAAAGGCCTATTTCTACAAGGGCGGCACGCTGGCGGGGGTCTCGGCACTCTCCACGGGCGATGA
This sequence comes from Verrucomicrobiaceae bacterium, assembly GCA_021298725.1. Lineage (GTDB taxonomy): Bacteria > Verrucomicrobiota > Verrucomicrobiia > Verrucomicrobiales > Verrucomicrobiaceae > Prosthecobacter. Next base: position 4,898 of record JAJTDU010000039.1, read on the forward strand.
AAAACACGCGACCAAGACCGGCAATTTCAAAATCATCCAGAAGGACCAGTGGCACAAATCCAATCTCTATGGGGACTTTGTGGACGCGTCCGGAACGGTCGTGATGGCGAACATTGACGTCACCAAGGACAAGCAGCCGGCCGGCACGCGCTTTGAAGGCTCCAAGATGCACCACTTCATGCGCTTCGTCGGTGGCATCGGCATGCACGAGGGCTTCCTGCCCGGCTACCCAGCCTCCCACGGTTGCGTGCGCATGCCCGGCCACATGGCTGCCACGTTTTATCACAATGTCGCCATCGGCACACCGGTCACGGTACGGCCCTGAGTCACCCACCATCGCACCCCATGCTTTCAGACACGGCACTCGAGATCAGTCCCACGGATGTCAGTCATCTGCTAGGCCGCCCTGGAGCGCGAGACTTCCGCATCATCGACTGCCGTGAGGAAAACGAGTGGCAGATCTGCCGCCTGCCAGACGCCCAGCTCGTGCCAATCTCCCGCTTTGGCGAGTTGGCGACACAGGCCTTCGTGAACACGCAGGAGCATCTCGTCATCTACTGCCACCATGGCATGCGCAGCCTGCGCGCGGCGAACTGGCTGCGCGAACACGGCTTCACCCGAGCGCAGAGTATGAGAGGCGGCATCGACGCGTGGGCCGATCTGGTCGATCCTGAAACGCCGCGTTATTGAAACGCCCGTTTGACGGCTCTGCTCTTGGCGTGGAAGAACAAGCGCGGCTAGTTTTTCATTCCCCCCTCTCACGCAGCATGGTTCGACTCCTCACCCAGCAAGGTCAACTCATCGACTGGAACGACGAGAAATCGCATCCGTTCCCGGACAATCTAGTTTTCCTCGATCTGCTCAATCCAGGCCGTGCCGAAGAACTCGAAGCAGAAAAATGGCTCGAATACCAGCTTCCCACGCGTGAGGAAATGCAGGAGATTGAGGAGTCCAGTCGGCTGTACATGGAAAAAGGTGCGCTTTACATGACCGCGTGGCTTCCTGTGGGCCTCGACACGCCAGATCCTGACAGCACGGCCATTTCCTTCGTCATCGCGCCCGACTGCCTCACCACCGTGCGCTATGCGGACCCCATGGCCTTCCGGGTGCTCGTGGATCAGGCCAAACGCCAGTGCAGCATGCCGCTCAGCAGCGACGCCGTCTTTCTCCTGCTGCTGGAGCTCATCGTGGCCCGCATCGCCGACGCGCTCCAAGGAGTGGAGGGCGATATGAAGAAAATCTGCCGCGACATTTTCAGCCTCGACCCACACAAGGCGCACGCCGCCGTGGAAAAAGATCTCAGTGATGTGGTGAAACTGCTGGGCCGCCGCAGCGCTCTCGTGGCGAACCTGCGCGAGAGCCTGCTCAGCCTCAGCCGCATGCTGCAATACTTCCTCAACAACGCCGCCACCTGGATGCGCGGTGATCTGGCCGCGCAGTTCCGCAGTGTGATGCGCGACATCAAAAGCCTGGACGAATACACCGGGCAGCAGATGCAGGAGATGACCTTCCTGCTGGAATCGACCCTGGGCCTCATCAACATCCAGCAGAACCAGATCATCAAGATCTTCACCGTGGCCAGCGTGCTCTTCATGCCGCCCACGCTCATCGCCAGCATCTACGGCATGAATGTCGGGCTGCCCTCACAGCACCAAGGCTGGGCCTTCGTGATGGTCATGCTCATCATCGTGCTCTCCGCCATCGTGCCGATTTGGTTCTTCAAGCGCAAGCGGCTGCTGTAGCTCCAAAAAAGCCAGTCGGGCGTGATGGAGCCAGACTCAGGATCAAAGGCAGTAGTTGCGCCCAAACAACCGCAGGGGACGTTTGACATCAGGAGCACCCCGCGCCTAACCTCAGCGCCGTTCACCGACCCGCAGTACATGCACGACACCCCCACGCTGCCTGAGAAGGAGTTTCGCTCCCACGCTCCTGGCTTTCGGTTTGATCAAAACATCGCTCCCACCGACTGGAACAATGCCGCCTGGCAGCTCAGAAATCGGGTCACGACACTGAAGCAACTGGAACAGCACCTGACGCTGTCCGAGGAAGAACGAGCAGGCGTGCTGCTCTCCGGCAACAAGCTGGCGATGTCGATCACACCGCATTATTTCAATCTGATGGATGCCGCCGACCCCGGCTGCCCGATCCGCCGGCAGGTCATCCCGCGCATTGAGGAAACCTGGGAAGATCCCGATGAAATGAGCGATCCCTGCGGCGAGGACAGCCACATGCCAGTGCCGGGCCTGGTGCATCGCTACCCGGACCGCGTTTTGTTCCTCGTGACGGACCGCTGCGCCAGCTACTGCCGCTACTGCACGCGCAGCCGCGTCGTCTCCGGCGTGGGAGAGCAGGAACTGCACACCGAGTTTGAGGCTGCCTTGCGTTACCTGGAACGCCACACGGAAGTACGTGACGTGCTGCTTTCCGGCGGTGATCCCCTGCTCTTCTCCGACGCCAAGCTCGACGCGCTGCTGACGCGACTGCGGGCGATCAAGCACCTCGAGTTCATCCGCATCGGCAGCCGCGTGCCGATCTTCCTGCCGCAGCGCATCACGCCGGAGCTGTGCCGCATGCTGCAAAAACATCATCCGCTCTGGTTGAGCATTCACACCAATCATCCGCGTGAGCTCACCACCGAGGTGCGTGATGGTTTGGCGCTGCTCGCCAACCACGGCGTGCCGCTCGGCAATCAAAGCGTGCTTTTGCGCGGTGTGAACGACAATGCCGAGGTGATGAAGAGCCTCGTCCACAAGCTCCTCATGTGCCGCGTGCGGCCGTATTACCTCTACCAGTGCGATTTGATCCAAGGCTCCTCCCATTTGCGCACCAGCGTGGCCGACGGCATCGAGATCATTGAGCAACTGCGCGGCCACACCACCGGCTACGCCATCCCGCAGTTCGTCATCGACGCCCCAGGGGGCGGCGGCAAGGTGCCGCTCAATCCCGACTACGTCCTGCTGCGCGACGAGCAACGCGTTTTGATCCGCAACTACGAGGGCAAGACCTTCGAATACCCCGAACCAGTCCTGGCGCGACGGTAACTTGCCAGGTTTTCAGAGATCGCCTCCAGAAGGCCTTTCCTCAAAACGGATTGCCCCTGTGACGGCGACAGAACTCATTGGGTGTAGTACCGAAACTCCAAGTCTTCGGTCTTCTCACGAATCTCCTTGAGGGTAAAGAGATGCTCGAAGGGGGGCAAAAGTACATCGCCTTCGTAATCTTTCGTGATGTAGGTCAGGTAAAGGCCGTCGCACTGAGGCAGCAGCTCTTCAAACACGCGTGCACCGCCGATGACAAAGATGGTTTCAGCCTCGCCGCAGACCTGAGTCAGCTCGGAGACCTCGCGAATGACGGTCACACCTTCGCGAGGTGCCATCGTTCGGCTGAGCACGATGTTTTGACGGCCCGGAAGCGGCCTACCGATGGAGTCGAAGGTGGCGCGGCCCATGAGGATGGGATGGCCGAACGTGGTGCGCTTGAAGAATTTTAAGTCTTCCGGGTAATGCCACGGCAGCTTGCCTTCGCGTCCGATGACGCGATTGGCGGACATGGCAACGATGGCGATGAGGCGAGGCATGCTGGGAATGATGAAACCAGAATGACGAAAATCGAATTTACCAGAGGTCGATGGGCTGGTGCGACTCGGGACGGATGATTTCGGTGCCGGGGATGGTTTCGTTGAAACGGCGGGTAAACCACATCTGAGCGGGTTCTTCGCCATGAACGAGAAGGAGCTTCTTGGGCTTCACTTTCTCGATGTATTCGGCGATCTGCTCGCGCGAGGCATGGGCGCTGAGGTCAAAGCTCTCGACGCGGGCATTGAGTGCCACTGCGGGTAGATCCTTGGACAGCTTGATCATGGTTCCAGGCGCGGCGTTGCGGATCTTGTAACCGGGGGACTCGGGATCGGTGTAGCCCACAAAGCAAAGAGTGTTGCGTGGGTTATCGAGGAACTTCTGAGCGAAGATGTTGGAGACGGTGTGCTCCGTCATCATGCCGCTGGAGAGAGCGTAGAGCGTGCGTGGGCTGGAGATCATTTCCTGACGCTTTTTGCTCTTTCGCGGCACAAGCATCTTCATGTCCTCCAACAGGCGGAAGCCAGGATAGCTGCGGCGGCTGCGTGAGGCGTAGTGATCGTACAGCACGGTGATCTTGGTGCTCAGACCGCCGATGTAGAGCGGCATTTCGGGGATCAAGCCTTCCTGATGCAGCTCGTGCAGCATGAGCATGACCTCCTGCGTCTTGCCGAGGGCGAAGACGGGAATCATCACGGCTCCACCAGCTTCGTGCGTGTCGCGGATGACTCCGGCGAGGCGTTCTTTTTCAGCCTTGCGGGAAAAACCCTCCGGGCGGGCGTAATCGCCGCGGGTGGTCTCGGCGATCATGACATCAATGCCGCTGGTGGGGAAATCAGCGGCGCGGCAGATGGTCTGCGCCTCGAAGTTCACATCACCAGTGTAGAAGAGTGTGTTACTGCCTTCGCGAACCAGCACGCCGGTGGAGCCGAGGATGTGGCCGGCATCGAACAGCGTGGCTTCCAGGTTGGTGTCGGGAATCTCAAAGGAACGGTCAATGTCGCGATAAATCCACTGGGCGCGGATGTCATCGAGCTCGCGGTGCGTGAAGAGCGGATACTCGGTGATGCTGTTCTCCTCACGCTGCTTCGTCATGACGTTGACGGAGTTGTGCAGCATGGCAGAGGCAAGCTCCCCAGTGATCTCGGTCATGAGGACTGGGGTGTTCGGCTGCTTACGCTGCAAAACGGGCATGGAGCCGATGTGATCGTGATGCGCGTGGGTGATGATGACCGCATTGGCCGACTTGTGCGGCAGCGGGCCGAAATCAGGCAAGGCGTCGAAGCCGACGCGTTTGGGATGCATGCCAGCATCCAGCACGACACGGTGATCCCCGGCTTCGAGGAGGTAGGAATTGGCGCCAATCTCGCGTTGGCGCGTCAGGTTACGAAAACGCATTCAGGTGGGGTAAAAGGGAGGCCGACACTAGGGGCTTGCAGCCCCCGCACAAGGGCTATTTGGGGTGGCGAATTGATGAACGGGCAAATGAGGAATGCAGAATGACGAACGAAGCCAGAATGATGCAGGCACCTGAGTTCCCTGAGGCGTGCTGGTTTGGTCATTCATTCGTCATTTTGCGCCCTGCAACCCGTGCAAAGAGCGCTGAGGCCGCCAGCAGCGCCGCAGGCAGGGTCGGCGGGCACCAGATGAGGGCGGACTGGAAGGCGAGAAAGCAAATGACCAGTCCGGCGAAGATGAACGCGGCTCCACGCAGCAGCGCTTTCTTTTTGGGAACGCGCAAAACAAGCCAAAAGCCAGCCAGGCCAGTGACAGCCCAGATGAACCATTGAACGTAGGACGGAAGCAGGTGAATGCGTGGCATGGCGAGCACTTGAGCGAGCGCCTGGGCATGCACTCGGGCCAAACCGCCCGAGGCATCGTCATCGGTGCCGATCACGATGATTTTACCGCCGCTGAGATGTTGTTTGTCCGCAGCACTCAGCGCATCGGCCATTTCCACCGTCATCAGATTGAGCGCATCGACCTCGGGGATGGTTTGTTGAGTGCCCACGATGAATTCGCCTGCGGGCGAAAGCGGCACAAAGCCGCCATTCGCCAGATGTGCGCCAGCTCCTGGCCCTAGCAGCAAACGATGCGTCGCATACGGCGTGCTGGAAACACGCGAAATGGCCTGCGCGAGCACGGTAGGGCGCAAGCGACCGCCTTCTTGCAAGGCGTAGGGCAGCAGCGTGCGGTCATCGTCTTTGCGAGCGAAGCTGATGCCAATCTCCGCCTGTCGGCGTAACAGATCATCCGGTGCGGTGATCAGAGCACCCAGTGCGGGCACGGCCTCGAACTCACGGCTGAATTTTTCAAAGCGCGGTAGCTGATCATCGAGTCCACCGAGAAAAGCAGGCGAGTCTGCGCTGGACGCGAGTTGCGCCTCGACACCCAGCACAGTGCTAGGAAAGGGAATCAATGCCTCTGCCGCCTCACGCACAAATTCAGGCGACGGGCTGCCCCACATCAGGGTTTCAGGAATCACCAGGACCGCCGGATCGGACGGCTGCAATCCTTTCAGCACCATCTGCCAATCCAGCGGACGTGGCGGCCAGCCAGCGTACTCGGCTTTGTCAGCCGCACGCATTTTCACCAGCACAACAGGCTTGTCGGCAGATGGCGCGGCCTTTTCAAAACGATCCCGTGTGTTGGCGACGAGGAAGTCGAGAAACAGCTCGTCCACACGTTGAAAACGACCGGCTTGTTGCTCGCGATCCAGCCACCAGCCGAGGCTGGTGAGAATGACGAGCAGGATGACGGCGCGGATCATGAGTTTCGCGAAAGCTGCTTGGAAAACGTCCCCTCAATCCCCTCCCACTCCTCAATGAGGAGTAGGAACCTGCTACAAACCACCGGAACTAGGCGGCATTGGTGGTCGGAACCTCGACAGAAACCTCATTCCGCTGGTCGGCAGCGAACTTGAGGCGCTTGGTCTCCTCATCGAAGGAAACCTTCACGATGTCGCCATCGCGCACGTCGCCACGGAGCAGATGCTCGGCCAGAGGGTCCTCGATGTTCTTTTCCACGGCACGGCGCATCGGACGCGCGCCATACTGCGGATCAAAGCCCTCTTTCATGAGGAACTCACGGGCAGTGTTGTCCAGCGTGATGTGGATGTTCTTCTTCTTGAGGCGGGCGACGACCTTGGCGACCTCGAGATCGACGATGACGTTGAGCTGGGTCTTTTCCAGCATCTGGAACACCACGATGTCATCCAGGCGATTGAGGAACTCGGGCTTGAAGAACTTCTTCGCGGCCTCGTTGATCTTGCCCTTGATGCCAGCGTTGTCGGCGCTGTCCTGCTGCATGGCCATGAAGCCAAGGCTGGTCTGACGCTTGATCTGCTCCGCACCGACGTTTGAGGTGAGAATGACGATGGTGTTACGGAAGTCGATCTTGCGACCGAAGTTGTCGGTGACCTGGCCTTCTTCGAGAATCTGAAGGAGCAGGTGCATCACATCTGGATGCGCTTTTTCGACTTCGTCGAAGAGAATGACCGAGTAGGGGCGACGACGCACAGCTTCAGAAAGCTGGCCACCTTCTTCATAACCGACGTAGCCGGGAGGCGCACCAATCAGACGGCTGGCGGTGTGCTTCTCCATGTATTCGGACATGTCGATCTGGATCAGCGCTTCAGCGGTGCCAAACATGAACTCGGCGAGGTTCTTCGCGAGGAATGTCTTGCCGACACCGGTGGGGCCGAGGAAGAGGAAGGAGCCGATCGGACGACGTGGATCCTTCAAATCGGCACGGGAACGACGCAGAGCCTTCGAGATGGCGATGACCGCCTCGTCCTGGCCGATGACCTTGCTCTTGAGCTCGGATTCCATCTTGAGGAGCTTCTCGGCCTCCGCGGTCTCCATGCGCTGAAGTGGCACACCGGTCCATTTCGACACGACGGACATGATGTCCTCCTCAGGACGGACATGATGTCCTCCTCAGTGACATCCACGATGCGCTCGTGGCTGTTGGCGCGCCAGTGCTCCAGCACGTCGTCGTAACGCTTCTTGGCGTTTTTCTCGCGGTCACGCAGGTGCGCGGCTTTTTCGAAGTCCTGCTCTTTGATGGAGCCTTCTTTTTCGATGCGAATTTCTTCAATCTCGGCCTCGATGCCCTTCAACTCGACCGGGCGGGTCATGGCAGCGATACGGGCCTTCGAACCGGCCTCGTCCATGATGTCGATAGCCTTGTCTGGCAGGAAACGGGCTGGCAGATAGCGTGAACTGAGGTTCACGGCAGATTTGAGCGCTTCCTCGCTGTACTTAGCCTTGTGGTGCAATTCGTATTTGCCACGCAGACCAAAGAGAATCTTGATGGCGTCCTCGACCGAGGGTTCCTCGATTTTCACACTCTGGAAGCGGCGTTCGAGCGCCGAGTCCTTCTCGATGTATTTGCGATACTCGTTCAGCGTGGTGGCACCGACGCATTGCAGCTCACCACGGCTGAGCGCGGGCTTGATGATGTTGCTGGCATCCATCGCGCCTTCCGCGCCGCCAGCACCGACGATGGTGTGCAGTTCGTCGATGAACAGAATGACGTTCTTCGTGCGGCGAATTTCATCCATGACCGCCTTGATGCGCTCCTCAAACTGACCGCGATATTTCGTGCCAGCGACCATCAAGGCGAGGTCGAGAGTGATGACGCGCTTGTCGCGCAGAATCTCAGGCACGTTGCCCGCTGAGATTTCCTGAGCGAGTCCTTCGACGATGGCGGTCTTGCCAACACCGGCCTCACCGATGAGCACGGGATTGTTCTTGGTGCGGCGGCAAAGGATCTGGATCACGCGGGCAATTTCTTCCGCACGACCGATGACGGGGTCCATTTCGCCCTTCTGCGCAAGTTCGGTGAGATCGCGGCCGAAGGCTTTGAGGGCCGGGGTCTTCTCGTTTTTCTTTTTGTCGCTCGCGGGTGTGTTGCCGCTGGGAGAGACGGGTTCGTTGTCCTCGTCTTCTTCCTCGCTCTGGGAGGTGAAGTTGGGGTCGAGTTCCTTCAAAATTTCGCTGCGGGCCTTGTCGAGATTCACTTCAAGGTTACGCAGCACCTGGGCGGCGACGCCTTCGCCCTCACGCAGCAATCCAAGCAGGATGTGCTCGGTGCCGACGTAGCTGTGGTTGAGCGCCTTGGCTTCTTTCGAGGCAAGGGCGAGCACCTTCTTCACGCGTGGTGTGTATGGGATGTTGCCGACCATCTTGGTCTCCGGGCCGGAGCCGACCTGCTGCTCGACCTGCATGCGCACGGTTTCGAGATCGAGACCGAGCTTGGTCAGCACATTGACGGCGACGCCCTGGCCGAGCTTGATGAGGCCGAGCAGCAGATGCTCGGTGCCGACGTAGTTGTGATTGAAGCGATCGGCCTCCTTGCGGGCGAGGGCCAGAACCTGTTGGGCGCGTGGGGTGAAATTATTCATCATTGGGGGCGGAGGGTGGGCCTCCTGGGGTTGATTGTGATGTAGGAAAGCTACCTGGACCGTGGATGGATTGCAACCGTGCGCGGGTGATTTCGGCACGCATGCTATCACGCTCGTCAGGAGACAATTCACGCGCTGCATTGAGCTGCAAATGCGCAGGCTGGATCTCCAACAGCATCATGTCGATGAGACTGCGGTCACAGTTACCCACGAGATCGAGATCTGCGCCGAGGCGGAGCATGGAAAGCAGGTTCAATGCCTCTTTGGAGGACAGGACGTGCGCGTAACGCAAGATAGCGTAGGCGCGGCCCACTTGATCCTGCAGCATGGTGTGATGGTCTTCTTTGAGCTTGGCACGGGCATTCTGCTCGGAGCGCACGACGCCTTCGATGACTTTTTCGATCTGCGCGATGATCTCCGGCTCCGCCTCGCCCAGCGTGTGCTGGTTGGAGATCTGGAAGAGATTACCCAGAGCCTCGGTGCCCTCACCGTAGAGGCCGCGCACTGCCAAGCCGATCTTGCCGACGGCCTTGATGACGGGATTGATCTGCTCGGTCAAAACGAGCGCAGGCAGATGCAGCATCACAGAGGCACGCATGCCGGTGCCGAGATTCGTCGGGCAGGCGGTCAGGTAACCGAGTTTCGAATCAAAGGCGAAAGGCAGACCGCTTTCCAGCTCGCTGTCCACGCGGTCCACGAGTTCATAGGCACTGTGGAGGTTCAAACCGGGGCGGATGCCCTGAATGCGGAAGTGATCCTCCTCATTGATCATAATGGAAATGCTCTGCTTACGATCCACGACGACCGCGCAGCCAGAAGAGCGCGCCGCATGCTCGCGGCTGACGAGATGGCGCTCCACGAGCACTTGTTTGCGGATCTTGCTCAGGTCAGTGTAGTCCTCGCTGTAGCCGTCGCGCATCTCCGGCAGTTGCTCGACCACGGGGCGCACCTGTTCGAGGAGGTCCACGCGCTGTCGCTCCTGGCTAAAACCAGGAAACGGAAAGCCGCGCAGATTACGCGCCAGACGCACACGCGAGGTCATGACGATCTCGGAATGCGGTCCCGTTCCTTTCATCCAGTCGGCGGGATTTTTAATCAATGTGGCAAAACGCATCATTTGGAGGGAGCCTTGGGCTGCAGCCGCTCGATCTCGGCCTTCAGTTTCGCGGCATCTTCATAACGCTCCTCCTTCACTGCCAGATCAAGGTCTGCGCGCAGTTTGGAGACATCAGAAGGCTGGGCTTGCGCGGGAACAGGCAGGGGCGGTGGTGGTGGAGTCGATGTTTCCTCGCGAACCACGGAGGTACGCTGACGCGGGAGAAGCTGTGGCGCGGTGCCACCGACGGAGGCGGGACGCTTGCCGACATGCCGCGTGCCTTTGTGCATGTTCCGCAGCAGGCCGTCCAGCCCCTCACGGAAGGAGTGGTAGCATTCCGGGCAGCCCATGCGGCCGATTTTCTTGAGCTGGGAGGCGGTGAAGCCGCAGGCATTGCACACGACCTCCATGGAATCCTCAGAGCGCATAGAGGGCGTCAGAAACGCCTCTGCAAGGCCGAATCCGGTCTCCTCGGTGACTCCCTTGGCCTTCGAGCAGCTTTCACACAGGTTCACCGTGGTCATCTGACCGTTGATGATCTGGGTGAGGAAGACCGATGCCTCATTCTCGCATACGTCGCATTTCATGATTTCAAACTGTGCGGCTTTCGTGCCATGTGAGGTGATACGAACGGCGGCGCGTACTGGTTATGACAGGTATTTCCCCGCGTCAACCAATGCCCTGCCCCGCCAGCCATTCGTCCAGTTCAGCCTGCAACCGGTCATGCTTCACAAAGCTGTAGTGAAATGTCCGAAAACCCAGTCGTCTGGCGGTGGCGATGTTCGGCTCCAGATCGTCGATGTAGAAGGTGCGGGCCGGTTCGAGACCGAATTTTTCGATGGTCAGGCGGAAAATCTCCTCCCCTGGCTTGGCGCAGCGGGCAAGGTGGGAATACACACCGTCCTGAAAGTGCCCGAAGGGAGCGAACTCACGGAGAAAGTAGTTTTTGTGCAGCTCGTTCGTGTTGGAGAGCAGATACATCGGCAGCTTCCCTGCCAGCGCGTCCAGGCTCGACTTCATCGCTTCGTTCTGTGTGAAAATTTCGCACCAGATGGCCGCAAACTCCGCGGGTGTGCCTCTAAACCCGATCCGCTGCATGCCCAACCGCACAAACTCCGCATCGCTTACGTCACCGATCTCATATGGCCCTTTGATGTCATCAAACAACGTCAGCACCGTCTCCGCCGGATGGTCGCAACGCTCCGCCAGCCGCCTAGCAGCGATGTCGAAATCGAAATCGATGAGCACTTTGCCAACGTCGAAAAGCAGGGCGGGTGGAGAAGGGGGCATGACCTGTTTATGCCTGCTGAAATGAACCACGCCAGACGAAATCATCTCCATGAAGGACGTTTCCGGTTTGTGGCAGCTTTGACACCGATATCCCATTGATCCAAAGATGCGCACTTCAATGCTGTAACTTATGTCATCCCGCCGCCGCCTGCCTTTTCCAGACCTGCCGGAGCGCCGCCGCTCCCGCATACACTGGCCCACGTTGATCACGATCCTCGTGCTCGGCATCGCCCTCGTCCTGGTGATCCGGGCCGTGCAACGCCCCAGCATCACCGACTTGCCCAATCAGACTTCACCAACACCGCCGGTCAAGAAGCCGATCAAGTAATCCTGCAGGTGTATAAAATGAGCGCTGCTGCCAGGATGCCCAAAGCGGCGTTCAGCGTCCACAGCACCGAAGGATAAGATCATCGAGCGGCATGCCAAGCGCGGAGCCAGCCTATTCCCCGCACACCGAGCAAAGCTGAGAAAACCGCAGTAACGCCCGCGCATGTCCTCCGGCGCAAGACTGGCGATCCAGGCAGCCCCAAAACCGCCCAACGAGTAAGCCGCCACGGCTAAGCCTGCTTGAGCGGCAGTATTCCCGTTTCGGGTGATGACCAACGCCAGAAACGGCACGACGAAAACGCCAAACCGGTTGACGAACGTGGCTCCTACAAGAACCCAGAAGGGCCGTGGCAGGAGATGAAGCTGGGACAACAAAGACATGATTGGAAACTGAAAAAGTGGTTCATGGAAAGTTGGAAGAGGAGCAGGTACGCAAAACGGGCCGGCTCGTGTGAGCCGGCCCGTCGAAGGCTTGGAAGGTTGCTGTGTGCGTTTCGGATTACAGGCCTTTGCTCACAATGTATTTCACGAGATCAACGACTCGGTTGGAGTAGCCCCACTCATTGTCATACCAGCTCACGAGCTTGAAGAACTTGCTGTTCAGCTCAAGGCCTGAGCCGTGGTCGAAGATGGAGCTGTGCTGGTCGTGCATGAAGTCGGTGCTCACCACTTCGTCGGCGGTCCAGTTGAGGATGCCTTTGAGGTAGGTCTCGCTGGCCTTCTTCATGGCGTCGGAGATTTCCTTGTAGCTGGTTTCCTTCTCGGTCTTCACGGTAAGATCGACCACGGAGACCGTCGGCGTCGGAACGCGGAAGGACATGCCGGTAAGCTTGCCCTTCACTTCCGGGATGGCAAGACCCACGGCCTTGGCAGCGCCGGTGCTGCTCGGGATGATGTTGATGGCAGCGCTGCGGCCACCTTTCCAATCCTTGGCGCTCGGGCCGTCCACAGTCTTCTGCGTGGCGGTGTAGCTGTGGATGGTGGTCATGAGGCCTTCGGCGACGCCGAATCCTTCCTTCAGAAGAACGTGCACGACGGGAGCCAGGCAGTTCGTGGTGCAGGAGGCATTGGAGATGACGTGGTGATTGGCGGCATCATACTTCTCATGGTTCACGCCCATGACAATGGTGATGTCCTCTTCCTTACCGGGAGCGGAGATGATGACCTTCTTCGCGCCAGCGTCGATGTGGCCCTGCGCCTTGCTGCGCTCGGTGAAGAGACCGGTGGACTCGATCACGATGTCCACGCCGAGTTCCTTCCAAGGAAGGGCGGAGGGACCCGCACGGACGGCGAGGCATTTGATCTCATTGCCATCGACCACGAGGATGTCGTCCTCGGCAAGGTCAGGGCTGCTCTTCTTGGAAAAAACGTTCTCACGGGCTTTACCCTGCGTGGAGTCATACTTCACAAGGTAAGCGAGGTTGTCCGCAGGGACGAGGTCATTGACGGCCACGACCTGAATCTCCTTGCCCAGGAGGCCCTGATCACAGATTGCGCGAAAGACGAGGCGGCCGATGCGCCCGAAACCATTGATGCCGATTTTGACCATGTTATTTGAGGTAGTTTGGATTTTTGAGGGGCGCAGTCCTACCGCGAAGGGGGGAGGGTGTCAACCGCCGAGGCAGCAGGATGCAGGCCAGGAAACCACCTCAGGTTAATCCCGCCGCCTTCACCTGCTCGACCACCCATGCCGCTTCCTCGGCATCCAGTGAAGGTCCGGGGATGCGATCATAGCTTTCATCCCAATACGAGCCTGTGCGGTAGCAGCGGTCCACTAACGGCTGGAGCGCCAGCACCACGTCCGCATCCGTGGGACGTAACGGGATACAATAGCCGGGGCAGATAACCTTGCAACGTGCCTTCTCCCTGCTGCGACCAGTGATTCACTACAAGTGCAGTTTCCATTCCACGACCAATGTACTGAGCTCGTCCTCAAGCACGAGCTCATGCATCTTAAACGCCACGACCTCCCTCTCAATGCAGTCCTCTGTGTGCTCATGGCTCTGCATTGGTACAATCCCCTGCTCTGGCTCGCCTTCTTCAAAGCCCGCCTCGACCGCGAAGCCGCCTGCAACACGACAGCACCGACCGCCGCCGCGAATACGGCTACGCCTTGCTCAAAGTCGAGACCGCCTTCTTCCCTCGCGGCCTCGGCTTCGTCGGCATCTTCCAGCGCGGCATCGCCCTTCGTTCTCGCATTCAATCCATCGCCACTCAACCCAACCCGCATCCCATCATGAAAATCACGCTCAGTCTCTGCATCGTGCTCCTCACCTTCCTTGGCGTCACCAAAGCCGCCCCGCCGGACACCAATGACCCCCAAGTGCTGATGGAAGCCAAATTCATCGAAGTCAGTAAGAAGGCCTAGATCGAGATCGGTCGCGAGTTCGCCTGCAAGGACGCCGACGGCAAATCGGCCACGAAGACGCTTATTCCCAAGCCTGCGGCCGAGAAAAACCCGCTTCAGGCCAAGCAGGAAACAAGCCCCGCCGAGGTCCAAGCGAACAAGATCATCCTCCCCAAGGTGCAATTCCAAGAAGCTACACTCACAGAAGCCGTCGAGTTCCTGCGCGTCAAAAGCCGCGAACTCGATCCCGAGAAGAAGGGCATGAACATCCTCGTCAAACCCGGCGGCAATCCCAATGACAGGATCACCATGCAGCTCAAAGATGTGCCTGCCTATGAGGCACTCCGCTACTGCGCAGAAATCGCCGGACACCAACTCAGCGCCGGCGAGAATGCCTTCATTCTAAGTCCCTTGGTCGAAAAGTGATCCATGCTTGAACATCCTGCAATCATCTCGCAGGTTGCTCGTCTTCATGGCATCCTCCCTAGCCCCCGACCTCACCCTACGCCTCCGCGAAAATGCCTGGATCGGCGATGCTGTGCTCGAACTCTATGTGCGCAGTCAAATTCTGCGTCAGCAAGGCAAGGTCGATGCCGAGATGAAAACACGCTTCACCTGCAATCAGTTCCTCTCCTGCCACGGCAATCCCACTGCCGTCGAGGCCGACATCGGCGTCATCTACCAGCGTGAAGGCCTCGAAGCCGCCTTCACCTGGATTCGCGAAACCTTGGAGCCGCTGTTTGTGAAGCAAGAGGCCAAACGCAAGCGCCTGGGCAAGTAGGCGCTCACACCCGCTGTCCCAACGCCTTCAGCTTCGCCTCGCCCTCGCTCCACGGCACCTCTTGCGGCAGACGCTTCGTCATTGCAGCCAATGCAGCGGTGACACCCGCCGCCTCGCCCATCGCCACGGAATTGCCGGTGACGCGATAGCTCGCATGCGCGATGAAATCGCCACTGATGTTCCGCCCGGCCATCATCAGGCCATCCACATCCTTCGCGATCAGTGCGCGCAACGGCACATCATACGGCTTCACTTTCACACCCGCGTTGCTGTAAGCCGCCGTTTTGTTCGCCTCCTTGCTCAGCGCGTGAATGTCCACCGGGAAAGTCGGGCGGACGACCGCATCGTCATAGCGAGCGCCCGCGATGAGGTCGTCTTTATTCACCGTGTGACGTCCCGCAATGCGTCGCCCGTCACGCACGCCGATCTGCTCGGCGGTGGCGGCGATTTGCAGCCCCTCCCACGGCCCGCCGAGCTTGCGCAGACCGTTCACGATCTTGTTCATCTCTGCGCGTGCCATCACGGTGGCCTCAGTGATCTTCGCCGCATCGAAGCACGGCACGCCATATTGATGATTCATCATCACCAGCAGCAGATTGTCCCGCACCTGAAACAGCGTCGGTTTCGCATAAGACGGGAAATGCCCCGTGCGCTCGATCTCAGCCTTGAGCGTGTCTTTGGCGACATTGTCGGCCTTGCTCGGGTCCGACTTGTGAATAAACGCCTCCAGCGCTGCCACATCCTTGCAAACCAGCAGCGCATTGAGCGACATCGGCTGGCAGGGACAGGAGTCCGCCTCGCCATACTCGAAACTGCATCCG
>JAJTDU010000039.1:20619-23163 GCA_021298725.1 Verrucomicrobiaceae bacterium
CCGGTGCCCGCCACGCTTGTCGGCCCGACTTGGACTCCGTCACGATCGTCGTGAGTCGTTTCCCTTCGCGATACGCGGCGCTCACGCGCGTGTGGAGCTGGAACTTCACACCCGCCTCCACAAACATCTCCTCCAGCAGCAGCTTCATGCCCTCCGGCTCGTAGCAGATGCTTCCTTTGCTCGTGCCACGGCGCATATCGCGCTCATCGAGACGTTTCAGCAGCTCTTGATTGAAGCCCGGCTTGTCGAAATCGAGCAGATAACCCAGCAAACCCGCCGTCCACACGCCACCGAGGCATCCACGCCATTCAAACACCCGCACCTTGGCTCCCGCACGCGCTGCCGTGATCGCCGCCGCGATGCCCGCAGGGCCTGCGCCGCAAACGATCACGTCCGCATCTTCAACCAGCGGCAAATCCTTCGCCGGCTCATGAAACTGCCCCGCAATCGCCTTCTCCACCTCCTCTGCTGACATCACGCCCGGCGTGACGAGCGCCCCAGAAAAAGCAGCGCGGAGGAAGGAACGGCGTTTCAGGTCGTTGGAAGAGGCTGGAGTGTCCATGATGAAAAGAGTCTGGCTCAAATCGCCTTTGGACACCATTCTTTTTCGTTCATGCGGCTTCTCCTCTTCATTGCCCTCAGCACCACCCTCCTAGCCAAACCTCCCTCTATTGAGGAAGGCCGGAAGCACTGGGCGTTTCAGCCTTTGAGTGATGCGAAACCACCAGCGGTGAAAAACACCGCGTGGCCGAAAAACGACGTGGATCGCTTCATCCTCGCCGAGTTGGAGAAAAACCGCCTCCAGCCCTCCCCCGAGGCTGATCCGGCCACTCTCATCCGCCGTGTGACGCTCGACCTCACCGGCCTGCTGCCCACGCCGGAGGAAGTCACCGCTTTTACATCAGACCTGTCCAACTCGGCCGACAAGTCCGACGCCTATTCAGCCCTCATCGACCGCCTGCTCCAAAGCCCGCACTACGGCGAGCGCTGGGGCCGCCACTGGCTGGATCTCGCGCGTTACGCCTCATCGCCACCGGTTTCTGCCGCAACGGCACCAGCAATGACGACAACATGGGCAAGACCGACGATGCGCTGGCACAATACCGCGCCGACCAGCTCGACGATGTCATTTCGACCACGAGCAGTGTCTTCCTTGGCCTCACCGTCGGCTGCGCCCGCTGCCACGATCACAAAACTGACCCGCTCCTCCAGCGCGATTACTACAGCCTGCTCGCCGTCTTCAACGGCACCGAAAAATACGGCCTCGTTCCCGACACGCAGGACAAAAACGACAAGCGCATCAAGATCGACGAGACCGCGAAAGTCCACGCACTCATCGAAACCAGCCCACAGGTGCCGGCCACACGCATCATGCTTCGCGGCAGCGCCTTGAATCTCGGAGACGAAGTCGGACCTGCTGTTCCGACGCTCTTCAAGCCTATCTCGTTCCCATCACCTGCCCCCCAGACCTCGCTTCGCCGCAAAACCCTCGCCGAATGGATCACCGCTCCCGACAACGCGCTGGCGTGGCGTGTCATCGCCAACCGCATCTGGCAGCATCACTTCGGCAAGGGCCTCGTCGCGAGTCCGAGCAACTTCGGCTTCACCGGCAGCAAGCCCACAAAACCCGAACTGCTCGATTACCTCGCCCAGCAGCTCATTCAAAACGGCGGCCGCTTCAAACCGCTGCACAAGATGATCCTCATGTCAGCCGCGTATCGCCAATCTGCCGGCCCTGCACCTTTGGCTCTTCGCCCTCAGCTCCTCCGCATGGAGGCCGAAGTCATCCGCGACTCCATCCTCGCCGCCAGTGGCAAGCTCAACCTCAAACTCGGCGGCCCCGGCATCAAACCTCGCCTGCGCCCCGATCTCCTGCCCACCAGCCAGCGCAACAAATGGCCGCTGCTTCAAAAGGAAGGCCCCGAACAATGGCGGCGCAGCATTTACATCTATGTGAAGCGCCAGCTCCTCATGCCCAGCATGGAACTCTTCGACGCGCCCACCACCACCGACAGTTGCGCCATGCGACTCGACAGCACCGTGCCCACGCAGGCTCTCGTGCTCATGAACGACGAGTTCGTCGAAGAACAGGCCGCCTTCCTCACCCAACGCGCCGCCACAGACACACTCGAAAAAACCATTCAACACATGTTCATGCTCACGCTGAGCCATGAAGCCGATGCCAAACGACTGCAGCAGTCCCTCGACTTTGTGAAAGCCCGCGAAGCCACGAGCACGCGCGATCAAGCCCTCGCCGACCTCGCTCACGTCTTGTTCAACAGCAGCGAGTTTGTGTACATCCAGTGAAGTGCCGCCTGCGTCATCATGATGCGTAACACCAGAAGTATCTTCAAAGCGGCATCGTGCTCCAAAGGCGAAGGCGCCGGGGTTTCCCCCGACGCCTTCATGTGGATCGGCCCTCATAAGCCGGATTCTGTGTCCCCGACATCTTGCGACGCCTGGCTGTGATCATTTATCTGTCAGGCTGAGTGACCAGCCTGCCCCTGCTTGCGCAGTGGTGCGACTATTACCCGGAGCTATCCA
>JAJTDU010000257.1 GCA_021298725.1 Verrucomicrobiaceae bacterium
GCCAGCAATCCCATCCGCACGAAGGAAGGCGTCATCGCGATCCCGTTCGACTCCGCTGGCCTGTCCATCAGCCGCGACAACGGCAAGAGCTGGAGCGAGACCGGGCGGCATCGACGCGGCTCGGAGGACATTAAGCCCGGAGGCAAAGGTCCTTTCATCGCGGGCATTCACTCCCCCATCGTCGAACTCGCTGACGGACGCCTCATGGCCTTCGGTCGCCTCTCGGCGGAGGAGCCCGCGCAAAAGCGTTTCGACCTCAAAATGCCCGTCAGCTATTCCAGCGACCTCGGTGAGACATGGAAGTGGGACATCAGCGAGTTCCCCGTGGTCAGCAACACCCAGCGCCCCGCCATGCTGCGTCTCAAAGAAGGCCCCATCGTGCTGTGTTCCTTCACCGATCAGGCCCGCACGCCAAAAAACGAGCGCATCGGTCTAACCTTCAAATCCACTGGTGGCGACTACACCGGCATCGGGCTCTTCACCGCCGTCAGCTACGACGAAGGCAATACCTGGCCCGACCGCCGCCTCATCGCCCCCGAAGGCAAAACCACCGCCGACATCAACGGCTACCTCGCCATCACCCAAACCCGCGACGGAGGCATCCAGCTCATCACCAGCAAGGACCACTACGCCTTCAACCTCGCGTGGATCAAAGCGCTGCCGACTGCGCCAAAGAAGTGAATCACCTCACCGCCATGAAATCTGCGTTACCTTTCATCACCACTCTGCTTCTCGCGTCAGCGTTCTCTCTGCAAGCGGCAGATCTCAAACTCCCCTCGATCTTCTCGGACCACATGGTGCTGCAATGCGACAAGGCGTTGTCCGTGTGGGGCTGGGCGGATGCGGGTGAGAAGATCGTGGTGGAGTTTGCCAGTCAGACCAAGAGCACGACGGCGGATGCGGATGGGAAGTGGACGGTGAAGCTCGATGCCCTCGACGCCAGCGCTGACCCTCGCGAGATGATCGTGAAGTCTCCGACTCGGAATCGCAGCGTGAAGATCGCGGATGTCATTGTGGGCGAGGTCTGGGCGGGCGGCGGGCAGTCGAACATGGAGTTCGACATGAAAGCGATTACGAGCGCGTCCGCCGAGATCGACGCCTCGGCGAATCCGACGCTGCGACAGTTTCATGTGCTGAAAAATCCTTCCGCCAGGACACCCGTGGACGATGTGCAGGGCTACTGGACGGTGGCGCGACCGGGCACCACGGAGGATTTCATCGCGGCGGGCTACTACTTCGCCAAAAGCATCCAGCATGAGCTGAAGACGCCCGTCGGCCTCATCAAAGTGTGCTGGGGAGGCTCGAAGGTGGAGCCGTGGATCAGTCCGGCATCGCTCGCCAGCGCGCTGGAGCTGGCGTCAGGTGCCAAGAACATGGATGCGATGAGCGAGCGCAACAAAAGTGCCTTTCGCGAGTGGTTGAAGCGGACGCAACGCGAAGATCGCACCTCGGGTGATGTGACGCCGTTCATCAGCGGGCCGGTTTCGAAAGACGACGGTTGGGTGGCGGTGAAGGATAGCGGGCCGGTGTCCGATCCTTCCTTGCCGAAACTCGGCGCGTTCTGGTTTCGCAAGGAAGTCTCGCTGACTACACGGCAGACCGGAGCGGTGCAGGTGTTGCAGTTCGGTCCCTCGGCGCAGTTTGACCAGGTCTATTGGAACGGCACGCTCATCGGCGAGCGCACGGTGGACAGCTTTACCGGCCTCATCAGCGTGCGTCACTACCTGATACCGCCGACGCTTCTGAAGGTAGGAGTGAACCAGCTCGCCGTGCGCCTCTTTGCTCCGGCCGAGGCGCCGGGGTTCAGTTGGTTCCCCAGCGTCGGCAGCACGAAGATGCTCGGCGGCTGGATGGCAAAGGCGGAGTATGCGCTGCCTCCGCTCGATGACGCAGGGAAGAAAGCCGTGCCGCCACTCACCGGCCAGCACGTGTTGCCCGGCCGCCTTTTCAACGGCATGGTGCATCCCATCCTGCCCTATGCCATTCGCGGCGTGCTCTGGTATCAGGGCGAATCAAACACCGGCAACGCCAGCCTTTACCGCACCTCGTTTCCATTGCTCATCAAAGACTGGCGGCAACAGTGGCAGCAAGGCGACTTCCCCTTCTACTTTTGCCAGCTCGCGAACTACCGCGAGAAGACGGACCAGCCCGGCGAGAGCGTATGGGCGGAGCTGCGCGAGGCGCAGGCGAAGACGCTCTCCGTGCCCGACACCGGCGAGTCCGAGGACATCCATCCGCAGAGCAAACAGATCGCCGGCGAACGCCTCGCCCAAATCGCGCTCGCGAAAACGTATGGCCGCGAGGTCGTGCATTCAGGTCCGGCCTATGCGTCGATGAAGACCGAGGGCAGCGCCATCCGGCTGAGCTTTGATCACCTCGGCGGCGGACTCATCGCCAAGGAAGTGCCCGCGACCTACGATGTGATGCGCAAGGCCGGCAAAACCGTGCCCCTCGTGCGCAACCGTCCGCACAGTCAGCTCGAGGGCTTCGCTATCTGCGGAGCGGACAAAAAATGGGTCTGGGCCGATGCGAAGATCGACGGCGACACCGTGCTCGTCTCGTCAACCCAAGTGCCCACGCCCATCGCCGTGCGCTACGCCTGGGCGGACAATCCGACGTGCAATCTCTACAACGCCTCTGACTTGCCCGCTTCACCCTTCCGCACGGATGATTTCACCATCGCTGCCGCGAGTCCTCAGCCGCCGGCCAAACCCTCTTCAATCGCCAAGCCAACAGGGTCTAAGCCCAACATCCTCCTCATCCTCGCCGACGACATGGGCTGGGGCGATTTGCGTTGCCATGGCAATGCCAAACTGGCCACGCCCTCGCTCGATAGGCTGAGAACACAGAGTGTCGAACTGGAGCATTTCCATGTTAGCCCCGTTTGCTCGCCGACGCGCTCTTCGCTGCTCACCGGGCGACATCATGCGCGGCTCCATGTGATCAATACTTCGGACAGCCTCGAAGTGATGCATGGCAATGAAACCACGCTCGCCGAGGCGCTGAAGCCCGCAGGCTATGTCACCGGCTGCTTCGGCAAATGGCACAACGGCTCCAACCATCCCTCCACCGCACGCGGTCAGGGCTTCGATGAGTTCTTCGGCTTCAGCGGCGGGTTCTTCTCGAACTACTTTGACCCTGCGCTCGAACACGATGGCGTCATCACACCGACCAAAGGATTCATCACTGACGTGCTGGCCGACGCGGCCATGAATTTCATCGAGCGTAACAAGGCGCAGCCGTTTTTTTGCTATGTGCCATTCAATGCCTGCCACTCGCCCATGCAGGCACCCCAGGACTTGTTTGAGAAATATCGCACCCTCGGCTTCGAGCCGAAGGACGCGGCGGTTTACGCGATGATCGAGAACCTCGACCGGAACGTCGGCCGCATGCTGCAAAAGCTCGATCAGCTCGGCCTCGCCGGGAACACCATCGTCCTTTTTACGACCGACAACGGACCCAACACCGCTCGCTACAACGGAGGCATGAGAGGTGGCAAGGGCAGCGTCTTCGAGGGCGGACTGCGTGTGCCGTGCTTCATCCGCTGGCCCGACAAATTGAGAGCTGGCAGCCGCGTCACCGAAATCACGCAGCATGTCGATGTCCTGCCCACGCTGCTCGAACTCGCCGCCGTGCCTTTGCCCAAACGCCAGCCCCTCGACGGCATCAGCCTCGTGCCACTCCTGCAAGGCAATGCATCCTCATGGCCCCAGCGCACCCTCTTCGACATCACCGGGCGCGGCGGCAAGGACGGTGAAGCCATCCGTGAGTATCCCGGCACCGCGAGGACCCCAACGCATCGCTGGGTGCACGACGGCAAGCAGGCCATGCTCTTCGATTTGCGAACCGATCCCGGTGAAAAAACCAACATCGCCGAGCAACAGCCCGCCCTCGCTGCCGAGCTGGAGGAAGCTTACCTAGCATGGCTCCATGAAGCCACTTCCCCCACTCGCGGCAAACTTGAGCGCTTCCCCATCACCTTGACCGAAGGCACCGATTTGCTCATTCCCAATGCCG
>JAJTDU010000258.1 GCA_021298725.1 Verrucomicrobiaceae bacterium
ACAAAGGCGAGGGCATCGCACCTGACCACCTGCCGCACATTTTTGAGCCGTATTTCAGCACCCGGAAGGCCGACAACGCCACCGGACTCGGCCTCACCGTCTGCGAATCCATCGCCAAGGCCCATGGGGGCTCGCTCACGGTGCGTTCGGAGCCAGGACGCGGCACCACCGTGCGCTTTTACCTCCCGCTCGACTCAGACGCCGACGCAGCAGATGGCTTTGGACTCAGCAAGGTCTTCGACACTCCGCCGGAAGTCGAGGCCGCCGCGCCCCGCATCCTCGTGCTTGAAGACGATCCGCTCGTGCGTGCTCTCATCGTCCGTAACCTCACCAGCAACGGCTTCGATGTCACTGAAAGCGCCGAGGGCAGCGACACCGTGCGGCTTTATCAGGAAGGCATGAGCCAGGGGCGCGCCTTCGACCTCGTCATCCTTGATCTCAGCATCCCGAACGGCATGGGCGGCATCCGTGCCATGGAAAAACTCCGCGCCCTCGATCCCGAGGTCTTTGCCATCGTCTCCAGCGGTTACTCGGACGATCCCGTCATGGCCAAACCGGGCTCCTACGGCTTTGCCGCCGTGCTGCCAAAGCCTTACGAGCCAGCCGACATGCTACGCCTCGTGCGCAACATCCTCGCCACACGCGGGATTCGGCGCGCATCATGATTCAGGCCCGCGTTGACAGCATCACTGCGTTTGGGAAAGAACCCCATGCGTGAACAAGACCTTTTCGACAAGCTGCGCAAAATCGAGCGCCTCTACGCTGGCGCCACGACGCATGGTGAAAAAGAAGCCGCCGCCGAGGCCATCGCCCGCATCAAACGCCGCCTCGGTGAGGCCGCGAAGGTGGACCACCCCATTGAGTATAAGTTCACGCTCGTCGATGGCTGGTCGCGCAAGCTCTTCATCGCGTTGCTCAGGCGTTATTCGCTCAAACCTTATCGCCGTGCCCGTCAGCGGCGGAATACTGTCATGGTCAAAGTGCCGCGCAGTTTTGTGGAAGAAACCCTGTGGCCTGAATTCATCGAGCTCAGTGACGTGTTGCAGGCCTATCTCGACGAAGTGACCCAGCGTGTGATCTCGCAGGGCATCCATGCCGATGAGGGCGAGGAGGAAATCGTGGCGGAAGATTTCTTGGGCTAGCCTGCTTGTGGAGAGCGTCAAGATTCACAAAAAAACGACCGCTGATCTTTGAACCACCTGCCCACAAAAGTTCCTCCTCGCCACTGACTTGACGGTCGCTTCGGTCGGTTCAACTCTGCCAGGACAAGCTTGAGTGCTGTGCTGGCCTGCGGCATCAGCACGGAAACAGCTTCCGCACGGCCTCCTCGCGAAACGCAAAAATCTTCGCGAGCTGTGGCTTCACCAAAATTCCATGCGCCAGATCTCCCAGCGGCGAAAAAGGCAGCACATAGGTCGCCCGGTCGTGCATCTCGATGCGGCCATCTCCCAGATCATGAAATGCATGTTCGTGATGCCACACCGCATAAGGCCCCACGCGCTGCTCATCAATGAACCGCACGCCCTCCTCCACGAGCGTGATTTCTGAAAGCCACGTCATGGGAATCCCCAGCAAGGGACGCACGCGATACGCAATCATCATCCCTGCTTGAATCTGCGGCAGCAGATCCGGCGTCAGCACTTCAAAGCCCAGCTCCGGGGGTGTGATCTTTGCCAGATTGCGCGGGTTCGAGAAAAATGCCCAGGCTTCCGCCATGCTCGCGCGGATGATCTGCTTCGTCTGCAAGGTGTGAACTGCCATGTCACCGCTTACGTCTGCCGTTCCCTTGAAGATTCGACTGGCACTCGAATCTTCCGAACTCACAGCCTCAAAGTGGGTTTTTCGTGCCAGTGACCGAAACACCGGGCCGCGGAAAGCACTGCCAAAGCTGCGCCAATCGGAGTGTCGGATTTGGCCGACGCTAAAAACGCTGACGCGACAGAGGCGCATCACAGGGATTGTCTCCATCGCCGTGCACTGTGGGCAGCGGCCGACCGTTTGCTCCAAGATTGTGCCCCATCATTTCGTCGAGTAAGGCATCGCATGTCCTGGGAGATCATGGTCTTGCTGTTCTTCGCCGGTTTGAGCGCCGGATTCATCGACGCCATTGCGGGCGGCGGAGGATTGATTTCTGTGCCTGCGCTGCTGTGGGCCGGATTGACGCCGCAGATGGCGCTGGGCACGAACAAGATGCAGTCCACCTGGGGCACGCTGATGGCCGTAAGGCGGTATGCGAAGGCGGGACTCGTTTCCTGGCCGCAGGTGCGGCTCACGGTGCTCGTGACGTTTGTCTTTGCCTGCCTCGGCACTTGGACGGTGACGCAAGTGAGTAACGAGGTGCTGAAGAAGATTGTGCCGTGGATGTTGCTGGGCATCGCGGTGTATGTGCTGCTCAGTCCGGGGCTGGGGAAGACAGCAGCGAAGGCGAGATGGAGCCTCGTGGCCTTCGCTTGTCTCGTGGGAGGCGTGTTGGGTTTTTATGATGGCTTCTTTGGCCCTGGGGCCGGCACGTTTTGGACGATGGCCTGCATCTCGCTGCTCGGGCTTGAACTCACGCGCGCCACCGCTTTCACAAAGGTGGTCAACCTCACCAGCAACATGGCCTCGCTGCTGGTCTTTGTGATTTCAGACCGTGTGCATTATCCCATCGCGTTTGCGATGATCGCCGGGCAACTCATCGGCGGGCGGCTGGGTGCTTCGATGGCGATCCGGCATGGCGCACCGTTCATTCGTGTCATTTTCATCACCGTGGTCTTCGCGATGGTGATGAAACTCCTGTGGGATCAATTTAGCGCGGGGTGATGGTTTGTGGCGTCCGGCATGATTATGCAGGCCGTAATTGCCTAGCTCTTCCACATGTCTATGATCGCCGCTCCCATGCCAACCGTTCAGTCCACCGCCAAGGGTCGCCAGTTTCCCAAGTTCGACCTGTCCCGCCTTCTCGGCACCGTTTTCAAACCCACTTTGGGGCGCAAGATCTGCATCCTCATCGACCTGCCAGATCTCGCCGAAGCGAAAGATCATGCCTTCTTGAAAAACCCGGCGCGGGCCGTGCAATGTCAGGCCTACGAGAACTTTCATCTCGGCCTCAAGAACGGCGTGGCAGACGAGCTGGCGCTCACAGGTGGCGAAATGTATGCCTACACGCAGACGACGGGCAGCAATCTCGATCTGCCGGATCTCTGTGTCGATATGAGCGGCAAAGAGCTGAGTCTCGAAGGCGACATCTATCCAAACTACGACATCATCCTCTGCATCTCCACCTTCAGCGCCACTGCGCCGCTGACGGCCTTCGCGAAACAGTATGGCTTCCGAGGCGCCACGCTGCATGGCGTGAATGATGTGATCCTCAATTCGGGACTCGCCGTCGATTATGACGACGTCAGTGTGGACGCTGAGAAGCTGCGCCGTGCCATGACGCGTGCGGATTGGGTGGAGATCGACTTCACCGTCGAAAACGGACCCGACATGACCGTGCGCCTCGAATTGAACCAGCAGGAAGCGCAGAAGAGCCACGGTCTTTGCCAAGGCGACACACCGGACATCGCGAATCTGCCTGCGGGGGAGGTCTATTTCGTGCCCACCGGTGCGGAAGGCACCTTCCCGCTCAAATACGAAGACGGCACGCTCGGCAAACTCACCGTCACCGGCGGCTGCATCATCAAAGCGGAGCTCATCGCAGGCGAACAAAGCACCATCGACGAACACAACGCCAAACTCGCCGACGATCCGATGACCGGCGTGCTGGGCGAGCTTGGATTCGGCACGCAGGTGCTGCCCGTGTCCGGTGCGGACATCCAGGATGAAAAAGTGCTCGGCACCTGTCACCTCGCCACCGGGCGCGACGATCATCTCGGTGGTCACATCACGCCGCAGAAGTTCAAGCGCCATCAGAACGCCACGCACGACGACATCCTCTTCGCGCCACACAAAACGCCGAACTTCGACATCAAACAGACTCGCATGTTCCGCGATGGCAAAGTCACCGTGCTCAACGAACACTTCCAGCCGTCGAA
>JAJTDU010000040.1:0-13879 GCA_021298725.1 Verrucomicrobiaceae bacterium
GGTGTCTGGCACAAGTTCCCCAAAGGCACGCGCATGATCGAGGCGTGCAAGCAGTCCAAGGCGGAAGTTCCGCATTACTGCTACCACCCGAAATTGTCCTCCCCCGGTAACTGCCGCATGTGCCTGGTCGAGATGGGCATGCCGCCGCGCCCCGCGCCCGGCACCGAGCCTGAGAAAGACGAGCACGGCATGCCGAAGATCGGCTGGATGCCGCGTCCGGTCATCGCTTGCGCCAACACCGTCGCCGAAGGCATGGGCATCCGCACGGACAGCCTCCTCACACAGGAATGCCGCAAGGGCGTGATGGAATTCCTTCTCATCAATCACCCGCTCGACTGCCCCATCTGCGACCAGGCTGGCGAATGCCGCCTCCAAGAGTTCAGCGTCGAGCACGGCAAAGGCGAAAGCCGCTTCCGCGAGGACAAGGTCAAAAAGCCCAAGAACGTCGATATTGGCCCCCGCGTGCGCCTGGATGACGAGCGTTGCATCATGTGCAGCCGTTGCATCCGCTTCACCGCCGAGATTGCTGATGATCCAGTGCTGGGCTTCACGGAACGCGGTAGCCACACCACGCTCGCCGTGCATCCGGGCAAACGCCTCGAAAACAACTACTCCCTCAACACCGTCGATATTTGCCCCGTCGGCGCTCTCACCAGCAACGATTTCCGTTTCCAGCAGCGTGTGTGGTTCCTCACCGAGACGAACAGCATCTGCACTGGCTGCGGACGTGGCTGCAACATGGAGATCGGTGCCCGTGGCGACACGATTTACCGCCAGACCCCACGCGACAACAACGACGTGAACTCCACCTGGATGTGCGACAGCGGCCGTCTCGACTTCCACTTCGTGAATAGCGAGTTCCGCCTCACCGACCCGATGATCAAGACCGGCGGCAAGCACAACATCGCCACCTGGAAAGCCGCGCTGAGCAATATCGCCACTGCTTTGGCCGGCAAGAAGGGCGAAGAAATTGCCATCATCGCCAGCGCCCGCATGACCAACGAGGAATTGTTCTTCGTGAAGCACCTCGCCGCCCAGCTCGGCACCACGAACGTCGATGTCATCACGCGCACCGGCGGCTCCGACAACTACCTCCGCGCCGACGACCTCAATCCGAACACCAACGGTGCCAAACTCATCCTCGGCATCGAACCCGGCGCTAAAATCGCCGAAATCACCGAACTCATGAGCCGTGGCCGACTCCGCGCGGTTTTGGCTCTTGGCGAAAACTTGCTCAAAGTCGGCTTCGCGCAGCGCGATCTCGAAAAAGTGCCCTTCATCGCCACCCTGCACCTTCTGGCCAACGCCAGCGCCGAACTCAGCCACGTCGTCCTCCCGGGCACCGCCTACGCCGAAAAACGCGGCAGCATGATCAACGTCACTGGCCGCCTTCAACGTCTCAACAAGGCCGTCAAAGCCCCTGGCAACGCCCACGACACCTGGGAAATCCTCCGCGACCTCATCGTCGCTCTTGGCGGCTCGAATGGCATCCACACCATCGAAGACGTCTTCAAGCGCCTCGCCTCTGAAGTTCCCGCCCTCAACGGCCTCACTTTCTCGAAGATCGGCGACCAAGGCATCCAGGTGCTTGAAACCGCCGAGAAGATCCCGCTCCTTGAGCGTGAGAAAGAACGCAAAGCCAAGGGCATCATCGTCGGGTAATCAGCGCACTTGCCTGATGTGTTGCGTCAGCATCCCCATGAGGTGGTGGATGTTGAGGTGCATCGTTTCGATGAGTCCTACATCGAGTTTCTCGATCTTCAGATCGGTCTATGCCCACGAGGCCCCGAATGGACTGAAGTCCTGCAAAGGAGGCAAAACGCCTTGGCTCCTTTTGTTGGAAGAGACTTGCTGCGAGGCAGGCTTCAAGTCGGAAACACCGTTTACTCCATCGAGGTTGATCCTCAGTCGAAGTCGGTCATTCACTGGGAGAATTAAGATTAATGTCATCAGAAACTCTGCCGAATCAAGCTTGCTAAGCTCAAAGAAGTTCCTGCAAGCCCCTGACTCTCAAGTGAGCGGAGCACACATGGCCAGTCATTCGACTCTTGCCGGAATAGCAGGAGTGAATAATCTCCCGCCATGAGCACACTCATTCAAATCGAGTCCGCCGTCGCCGGGTTGCCGCCGCAGGAGCAATGGTCGCTGCTGACCTGGCTCCAGGGGCGGCTCATGGCTTCGCCGCAGGCCCAGGCCTCAATTCCGGAGGCGCTGAAGGTGTTTCGCCAATTGCAGGACGAGGTCAGACTGACGGCGGAAGGTGCGGCAGCCTGGAAAGACACCGTGGCGGATGCGCGGCGGTAGAGCTTCACCAATTCTTGCGCCGTGGTTCACCTCGACACGAACTTCCTGATTGATGCGCTCGTGCCTGGCAGTGCCCAGGAGGAGCAGATGGTGGGCTGGCTGGGTGCTGGCGAGACACTGGGAATCAGTGCCATCGCGTGGGGTGAGTTTCTTTGCGGGCCGCTTTCTCCCTCGGCTGAGGCACTTGCTCGGCGCTTGTTGCCGGATTCCGCAGCACTCGAACGCTCCGATGCTGAAAAGGCCGCTGAACTTTTCAATCTGACCGGTCGGCGCTCCAAGAGCTACGCTGATTGCTGCATTGCAGCCGTGGCGATACGGCTCCAAGTGCCGCTGGCGACCGGTAATCACGACGATTTCACTCCAATCGTCCCTCATGGACTGGTGCTGGCCTGATCGGAGAAACCAGACGCGGCAGCAGATCAGTCCCGCGCCAGCTTACCGCAAACAGAAATCCTGTTATTCCTTCCCAATCCCGTGAATCCTGTCAAAGAAGTCCTTCCATGTCGCTGATTCCCAAACCCGAACTCCTCTCTCCCGCCGGTAACTGGGACTGCGCTCGCGCAGCCGTCGCGAACGGGGCGGATGCGATCTTTTTTGGCATGCCGCGCTTCAATGCGCGGTTGCGGGCGGATAACTTCACGGCGGAGGACCTGCCAGAGTTGATGAAGTTCCTCCATGCGCATGGCGTGAAGGGGTATGTGGCCTTCAACACGCTCATTTTCACCAAGGAGCTGCCGGATGCCGAGAAACAGCTGCATCTGCTCGAAGACAGCGGTGTGGATGCGGTGATCGTGCAGGATCTCGGCCTCGCCCGCATGGTGAAGGCGCTTACACCGGGGTTGCGGCTGCATGCCAGCACGCAGATGACGATTACTTCGCCTGAGGGACTCGAATTCGCCAAGCAGCTCGACATCGACCAAGCGGTGCTCGCGCGTGAGCTTTCCATGCGTGAGCTGGAGCGCTTCAAGGACGCGCAGGTGCCACTCGAAGTCTTTGTGCATGGCGCGTTGTGCGTGGCTTACTCCGGGCAGTGCCTCACCAGCGAATCGCTCGGCCGCCGCAGTGCGAATCGAGGCGAATGTGCGCAGGCCTGCCGCATGCCGTATGAAATGATCGTTGATGGCGAGCAGCGCGACCTCGGCGACAAGCGCTACCTGCTTTCGCCACAAGATCTCGCCGCTGTGGATGAAATTCCGCGCTTGATCGATCTCGGCATCCGCAGTTTCAAAATCGAAGGCCGCCTCAAGACGCCGGAATACGTCGCCGGTGTCACGCAGGTCTATCGCGCGGCGATTGATCGTGCGCTGGCCGGAAAACCTGCTCTGGCAACGGACGAGGACCGTTACGCGCTCGAAATGACCTTCTCACGCGGCCTCTATCCCGGTTGGATGCATGGGGTGAATCACCAGGAACTCGTCGGAGCCTATTACGGCAAGAAACGCGGCCCGTATGTCGGCCAAGTCACGCGCATCCTTGGTGCAGACACGCTGGAACTCGATGAATTGCAAATCGCCATGAAACCGGGAGACGGTGTGGTCTTGGAGAACCTTGCGGACACCAATTACGAACAAGGCGGCAGTGTTTATGAGATGCGCGGCAACGCCTTGAGCTTCCGCCATGGTCATTTCCGCATGCAGGATGTGCAGATCGGCATGCGGGTCTTTAAAACAAGCGATCCTGCGCTCAATCGCTCGCTGCGGCAGTCGTTTGAAGGCGATCTACCCATTCGGAAGCAGCACCAGCTCGATCTGCACGTTACCGGCAAAGCGGGTGAGCCTCTCGTTGTGCGCAGCGGCGTTCATCAAATCGCCTCCGCCATGCCCTTACAGGCCGCCATGAAGCGCCCGCTGACGCCGTCCGCTTTCATCGAGCAATTCAGCCGCCTCGGCGGCACGGAGTTCGAACTCGGCAGCGTGCAGTTCGAGGTCGAAGGCGAGGTCATGCTGCCGATCAGCGAGCTGAACCGCATGCGCCGTGAATTGGTGACACTTTGGTGTGGCGACGAGTCGTCGCCAAAACCATCTGTCAAAAGTTCACTGACGCTCGAAAGCCTCATGCCATCGCGTGTGAATGCCGACAACTCGTCGCCACTCCAGCTTCACGCGCTTTGCCGCACGCAGGAGCATGTCGAGGCGGCGCTCGTGCTGGGCATCCCGCGTCTCTACCTCGACTTCGAGGACATCCGCCGTTACGCGGACGCGGTGAAGCACATCAAAGCCGCCAGCGACACGGCGCAGGTCTGGCTGGCCACGCCACGCATTCAGAAATCCGGCGAGGCGGGCTTCTTCAAGCTCATCCAGCGTGCAGAGCCGCATGGTGTGCTCATTCGCAATCTCGGAGCCATGTCGTTCTTCCAGGATGCCGGGATCCCGATGACCGGCGATTTTTCCCTCAACGTGGCGAATCCGCTCACGGCGGAGATTTTGAAAAAGGCCGGGCTGGAGCGGCTGACCATCAGCTATGACCTCAACATCGAGCAGGTCGTCGATTTGCTCGCCGCCGCGCCGCCCGCGTGGTTTGAACTCACCCTGCATCAGCACATGCCGATGTTTCACATGGAGCACTGCGCCTTCGCGGCATTTTTGAGCAAGGGCACCGATTTCACCAACTGCGGGCGTCCTTGCGACCGTCATCGCGTGCATCTGCGCGACCGTGTGGGCATGAATCATCCGCTCAAGGCCGATGTCGGCTGCCGCAACACGCTCTTCAATGCCGTGGCGCAAACCGGTGCACAATTCTTCTCCGAGCTCCGTGATTTCGGCCTGAGCTGCTTCCGCGTCGAACTGCTCGAAGAAGACGCCGACGAGGCGATGATCGTGCTGCGCACCTACCAGGAGCTTTTGGCCGGTCAGCGCGATGGCGACGAAATCTGGCGCGATCTGAAGGCCCAGAGCCAACTTGGTGTGACACGCGGAACATGGACCGAGATGGCTTAACCGTGCGAAATGCATCTTCTGACTGGCCTTCCGGGCGCGAATGTGAAAAATCGCGTCATGAAATACATCCTCGCACTCGACCAGGGCACCACCAGTTCACGTGCCATTCTTTTCAATCACGACGGCGGCATCGTGGCGACAGCACAGAAGGAGTTCCGGCAGATTTTTCCCAAACCGGGCTGGGTGGAGCACGATGCGCAGGAAATCTGGGCCACGCAGGCCGGGGTGGCGGCGGAAGTGCTGCAAACCGCACGCGCCAAGGCTGCAGACGTGGCCGCCATCGGCATCACCAATCAGCGTGAGACGACCGTGGTGTGGGATCGCAAGACCGGAAAACCCGTCTGCCACGCCATTGTCTGGCAGGACCGCCGCACCGCGCCGATCTGCGACAAACTGCGTGCGCAGAAGCTCGACAAGCTCATCCAGCGCAAGACCGGCCTCGTGGTCGATGCCTACTTCTCCGCCACCAAGGTGCAGTGGATGCTGCAAAACGTGAAGGGCCTCAAGGCTCGCGCCGCGAAGGGGGAGCTGGCCTTTGGCACCATCGACACCTGGCTGCTGTGGAACCTCACCGGCGGCAAGGTGCATGCCACGGATGTGAGCAACGCCTCGCGCACGATGCTGTATGACATCCGCAAAGGTGACTGGGATGATGAACTGCTGAAAATCTTTGGCGTGCCGCGTTCCATGCTGCCGGAGGTGAAGGATTCGAGCGGTGTGTTTGGCGTGACAACGCTGCTTGGCGGTAGCATTCCCGTCGCGGGCATGGCAGGAGATCAACAGTCGGCCTTGTTCGGTCAGGTCTGCACGAAACCGGGCATGGTGAAGAACACCTATGGCACCGGTTGCTTCATGCTGATGAACACCGGCTCGAAGCCGATCGCCTCGAAGAACAAACTGCTCACCACCGTGGCCTGGCGCATCGGCGGGCGCACCGAATACGCGTTGGAAGGCAGCGTGTTCATCGCTGGCGCGGCGATTCAATGGCTGCGCGATGGTTTGGGCATCATTCGCCACTCTGCGGAGGTTGAAGCGCTCGCCGCGAGTGTGCCTGATACGGGCGGCGTCTATCTTGTGCCCGCCTTCGCCGGTTTGGGTGCTCCGCATTGGGATGCCTATGCGCGGGGGACGCTCGTCGGCATGACGCGTGGCACCACGGCGGCGCACATTGCCCGTGCGGCGTTGGAAGGCATCGCCTTGCAGGTCATGGACATCCTGAAGGCCATGGAGGCCGATGCGGGCATCAAGCTGAAGGAACTCCGCGTCGATGGCGGCGCGTGCGTGAACAACCTGCTCATGCAAATGCAGAGCGATTTGCTTGGCGTGCCCGTGGTGCGTCCCAAAGTAAATGAAACCACCGCACTCGGTGCAGCCTGCCTCGCGGGACTCGCCGTCGGCTTCTGGAAGAACGTGACCGACATTGCAAAGCACTGGCAGATGGATCGCAAGTTCAAACCGGCCATGAAAGCCGCCGTGCGCACCAAGATCACGGCGGAATGGGATCGGGCGTTGGGCCGTGCAAAGGGCTGGGAGTTGAAGCAGAAGTGAGGATGTGCCAGACTCCCGTCATGAACGCCCTGCTTTCCATCCCGAAGGTCAAAAACCAGACGGTCTTCAACATTGACCGCTGGGAGGAGATCGGGCGCGATCCAATGGTGCGCAACTGGCCGGGCAGGGTGGAAACCGACCGCTACGGAAACACGATTATGATGTGCTACACCGAATTCTCTCATGGCGGCAAACAAGCAGATCTTGTCGAGCTGCTGCGCAAACATGCGCCCGCCGGCAAAGTGACTGTCGAGTGCCCCATCTCCACCAGTGAGGGCATCAAGGTCGCAGATGTGGTGTGGCTCTCGAAGAAGCGGCTTGTGCAGGTGGGCGGCCGCGTGGCGCTCAAAGCTGCGCCGGAGATTTGCGTCGAGGTTGTTTCTCCTGGCAACAAGCGTGGCGAGATTGAGGAAAAGCGCCGCCTCTACTTCGAAGCGGGTGCCAAGGAAGTCTGGGTGTGCGACCGTCGCGGACGGCTGCTGTTCTTCCTCAAAGATGACCCGGAGAAGGCCGCCGCATCACTGCTCTGCCCGAAAATACCTCGCACCTTGAGCGTTGACTGACCATGCGACATCACGCGTGGATCAATCCGCCCTGCCCGCAACTGCCGGATGTAGAGCGTCTTTACGATCATACGGACATCGAGTCGCTGGGCGGCGAGCGTGGACCGCTGTTCTATGAAACGGCGCTGCATTATGCGCAGAGTCTCTGGCGTGAGGGTTTTCCGGCCAAGAGCATTCTTCTCATCAACCGGGCGCTCTCGCTGCCACTGAAGGCAGACGAGCCGATCTTGGCGCAATGGCCGCTGCCGTATCAGGCGCTGGTGTGGATCATGCAGAATCGAGTCGAAGGCCAGTTCATCGGCAATCCGCGCCGTCACTGGCAGCATCTGGCCACTCGCATGGTCGAGCCAAACAAGGAACTGCGCACCTGGCGGGCCTGGGCCTGCTGGTATCTGGCCAAAACCGTGCTGCCGGAGGCGGATTTCCCCTCGGATCAGAAACAAATCCGCGAGGAGCAGATCGTGGAGCCGACGCACGATCAAATCGCCGACTACTTGCAGCGGCTCTCACCGGCCAACGACCTCGCAATCTGGCAGCGCACGCTGGAATCGATCCATGGCGTCAAACAGCCGCTCAGCACGCGCATCCGCCGCATCGGTGCCGATGAACTGCCCATGGTGCAGAAGCTCGGGCATGCCATCTGGTTCGCCTATTATCCCGGCATCATCAGCGACGCTCAAATTCGCTACATGCTCTCCGTCTGGTATCAGACTGGCAACATGGCGCATGAGATGCAGGCGCGGGACGTGTGGTATGCGCTCGTCGAGGTCGAGGAGCGCGGCGCGGTGGGCTACATCTCGTTTGAAAAGCTCGCCCTGGAGCCCGTGCTCTTCATCAACAAGCTCTACCTCCTGCCCGAGGTGCATGGCCACGGCCTCGGCGGCCTCACCCTGCGCTGGGCCGAGGACCGCGCCCGCGACCTGCGCTGCAAGCTCGTGCGTCTCCGTGTGAACAAACGCAACGCCCCCGCCATTCGCGCCTACCTCCGCCACGGCTTCCATTTTACCGAAGATGTCATCAGCGACATCGGCAGCGGGTTTGTCATGGATGATTATGTGATGGAGAAAGCGGTGCGCTGAGCAGCCTTCCAACCTTGCCAGTCCTGGGTATCGTCGTCCGAAACCAGTTGATGACGCCGCCAAACCGAAGTTTGACCGCGCCAAACCCAGGTCTCGCCATGCCAAACCGAGGTGTGGTGATGCGAAACCGTGGTCTGCCGCCACCAAATCTGGGATTGGCCGAGCCAAACCGGGATTTCAAGTCGCCACACCGTTGATTCACGCCATCAAGCCACGGTATGGCCGCACCAAACCTGGGTTTGGTGCCATCAAACCCAGGGTTGGCAGCGCGAAACCGCGAATTGACGCCGCCAATCCGCAGATTGGCGGAACGAAATGACGGGGTGATGACGATTTCCCGAAGCATGGCGGTGTGGAATTGAAACCCATGCGGGCATGTCCGAGCCTGTCAGAAAGTTTGTGTGGAGGGTCAAACCCGAGGACAGGAAGACATGAGGAGACCCAAAACGAAGGAAGACAAAGCATTGGACCAGGCGCTGGACGTGTTAATCGCCAAAAGCGGGCATTCACCGGAGGCGATCATGGGCGACCAAGGCCTGCTCGCACAGCTCACCAAGCGATTGGTCGAGCGCGTGCTAGGAGCCGAGCTGACCCATCACCTCAAAACCGGGCGTAGCCCCACCGAGGCCGTGCTCGACGAGCAAGGCGAAAGCGCCGAGCCCGACGGCAACTGCCGCAACGGTTTCAGCGCGAAGACCGTGATTGGCGACAGCGGCGAGATGGAGATCGACGTGCCGCGAGATCGGCACAGCAGCTTCGAGCCGCTGCTGGTGCCCAAGTGGCAGAAGAAGCTGCCAGGCTTCGAGGACAAGATCATCGCCCTCTACGCCCGCGGCATGACCGTGCGCGACATCAAAGCGATGCTCGAGCAGCAATACCGCATCGAGGTGAGCCCTGACTTCATCAGCAGCGTGACCGCCGCCGTGCACGCCGAAGTCACCGAGTGGCAAAACCGACCGCTGGAGAAGATGTATCCGCTCGTGTTCTTCGACGCATTGCGCGTGCGCATACGCGACGAAGGCACTGTTCGCAATAAAGCCGTGTATCTCGCCCTGGGCGTCGCTGCCGACGGCACACGCGAGGTCCTGGGCCTGTGGATCGAGCAGAACGAAGGGGCGAAGTTCTGGCTCAAAGTCATGAACGAGCTGCGCAATCGTGGCGTGGAAGACGTGCTCATCGCCGTGGTTGATGGGCTCAAAGGCTTCCCCGAAGCAATCACCACCGTGTTCCCCGAGGCGCAGGTGCAGACCTGCATCGTGCACCTCATTCGTCACAGTCTCACCTACTGCGCCACCAAAGAACGCGAAGCCGTCGCTGCCGCCCTGAAGCTCGTTTACCGGGCCGAAAGCGAGGCCATGGCCCTGCGTCGGTTGGAGGAATTTGAAGCCGGAGAATGGGGCAAGAAGTATCCAACCATCGCCGCGAGCTGGAGGAGATCCTGGGAGCAAGTCATCCCCTTTTTCGTGTATCCAGCAGCGGTGAGGAAAATCATCTACACCACCAACGCCATCGAGAGCCTGAACATGCAGTTGCGCAAAATCATCAAGAACCGAGGACATTTTCCCAGCGATGAAGCCGCCACGAAACTGCTGTATCTGGCCTTGCGCGACATCCACACCAAGTGGAAGTCCATCCCGCTGAACTGGAAGGCAGCAGCCAACCAATTTGCCATCCAGTTCGGATCGCGATTTTTTTGATTGAGCGCATGCGCTCAATCAAAAAAACAACCCCAGACCAAAACATAACCAAATCCCCGAAACACAAACTTTCGGACATGCCCTGTCCGAAAATTGAGCTAATCGCTCGTTTTGCCGCAGCCGACGCGCCGAATCATTCATTCCGCTTTTATGCTGCTGGTCGTTGGTTTGGAATGGATCAGGCATGTCCTGCGTGCGCTCCTGTTGACACTTTCACTCACGCATTCCATCTCACGCAGTGATTCCACTCGATCTGTCTCTCGCCGAAGTCCCTAGCCTGCCTGCGCATGCGGCGCGTTTGTTGGCGAAGGAGGGGATCAAGACGGTGGCGGATGTGGTGTGGCATCTGCCGTTTCGGCATGAGGACCGGCGGCAGATGCAGGCACTGGCGTTTCAGGCGGGGCCGCTGCCGTCCTGCCATCAGGTGTTGATCACGAAGACGGGGAGTAAGTTCTTTGGCGGCCGTTCCGGGGTGTTTGAGGTGGTGGTGCGGCATGCGGGCGGAATGCTGGGCCAGCAGCTCACGCTGAAGTGGTGGAACATGCCGTTCATGAGTCGGGTGCTGGCCGAAGGGCAGGAATTGATCGTCTATGGCGTGATCAAGGACACGAAGGGCCGACTGAGCATGTCGCACCCCGAGTATGAGATCGTCAAAGGCGGTGCGGATGACGATGCGGAGCAGATTCACACGGGACGCATCACGCCGATCTACCGCCTGAAGGGCGCGATGACGCAGAAGGCGCTACGTGTGGCGGCGTGGCATGTGTGTCAGGTGCTTCCAGGGGCGTTTTGCGAGGATCTGCTGCCAACGCCGAGTGCGGAAGGCGAGTTCGCGGGCCAAACGCGTTCGCTGGCGCTGCGGGAGGTGCATTTTCCTGCCAGCATGGAGAAACTGGAGCAGGCGCGGCGCTATCTCGCGCTGGAGGAGTTTTATGGCTACCAGCTCCGTGTGGCGCGGCGGAAGCGGCGGGTGATCGAATCCGGTGGTCGCAAACAAATCGGCACGGGCGAGCTGCTGCGGGATTTTTTCAATGAGCTACCCTTCCAGCTCACGTCAGCGCAGCAGCGCTGCTTGGAGGAGATTCATCGCGACATGGCCTCCGGTGCGCCGATGAACCGTCTGCTGCACGGCGATGTGGGCAGTGGGAAAACGGTGGTGGCCTTCGCGGCGATGCTGCGAGCGGTCGAATCCGGTCGTCAGGCCGTGCTGATGGCTCCCACGCAGATTTTGGCCGAACAGCATGCGCGCAATGCGCGCAAGTGGCTGGAGCCACTGGGCTTGCGTGTGGCGTTGCGAACGGGATCGAAGCGCGAAGACGGAGATGGCTTGGAGTTGATGCGCGGGAAGAACAGCTCGGATAAACCGGACATCGTCATCGGTACGCATGCGCTGCTGCATGATGCGGAGCTGATGCACAATACGGGGATCGTGGTCATCGATGAGCAGCACAAGTTTGGAGTGGCGCAGCGGGCGAAGCTGATCCGCAAGGGCGACACGCCGGATGTGCTGGTGATGACGGCCACGCCGATCCCGCGCACGCTGACGCTGACGATTTATGGCGATCTGGAGGTCTCGACGATCGACCAAAAGCCACGCGATGGCGTGAAGATCATCACCAAGGTGCGG
The DNA here is from genome assembly GCA_021298725.1 of Verrucomicrobiaceae bacterium. Lineage (GTDB taxonomy): Bacteria > Verrucomicrobiota > Verrucomicrobiia > Verrucomicrobiales > Verrucomicrobiaceae > Prosthecobacter. The sequence continues at coordinate 11,755 of JAJTDU010000040.1, forward strand.
CCGAAGACCAAGCTGAAGGACGCGGCGAAATTTTTGCGCGAGCAGATCGAGGAAGGCCGTCAGGGATACATCGTGTATGCGCTGATCGATGAATCTGAGAAGCTGGAGGCCGGTGCAGCGACGAAGGGCCACGAGGAGTGGTCCAAACTGCTCGCCCCATGCGAAGTCGGCCTTCTCCATGGCCGAATGAGCGCGGAGGAGAAGGAGGATGTGATGAAACGCTTCCGTGCAGGGAAGCTGGACGCGCTGGTTTCGACGACGGTGATCGAGGTGGGCATCGACGTGCCGAATGCGACGGTGATGTTCATTCACGATGCGGGCCGGTTTGGCCTCGCGCAGCTTCATCAGCTCCGTGGGCGCATCGGACGCGGAGCGCACACGAGCTACTGTGTGCTGTTTGTGGAAGACAAGGACGAGGACAACCGACAGCGCCTCGCGATCATGGAGGAGACGAGCGACGGCTTCCAAATCGCCGAGGAAGACCTGCGGCGGCGTGGTCCGGGCGATGTGTTGGGCCATGCGCAGAGCGGGCAGGCCCCGCTGCTGTTTGGTGAGCTGCTGGCAGACACGCGGCTGGTGCGCTTGGCGCGTCAGCTGGCCGAACGAACGCTGGATGAAGCTTCTGCCCGGTCAGTCCTCGTGCGCCATGCACCCCCACGGCCCCAGACCATGCGCGAGTAATGCTCGTGGATCAGGCCAAGGTCGCCCGCCAGCGCCACCGGCCACGTTTTGTGACGCTGGCATGCCGCAAGACCAGGCGGTGCGTGAGTTGGTCCTTGCTGGACGAAACATGGCGGATTTCGAGCTGCAAATGAGTGTCGCTTTTGCCAGCATCGGCATTGAGCTGCAATCCACCCAGCGTGGTAGGGCACGGTTCAAGCCGTGATGAATTCGGGGAGATTCCTTTTGCCCGGCGGGTGTTTCGCTTTTAATCCCTGCCCCACCTGATGAAGACTTCCTGGCCCATCCGCCTCGTTCGTGCGCTGTTTTTCGCGTTCTCCGTGTTCATCGGTATGGCGATCGCCGTGGGGCTGCAAGAGGAGGCTTGGGTGGGCGCGGTGAGTGGAGCGGCCTTCATGGGGGTGCTGGTCGCTCTCGACATCACCCTTGCTCGATTCACGCTGCGTGATTTTTCCCATGCCACGCTGGGGCTTGCAGTGGGGCTGTTCTCTGCCTGGCTGATCACCCGCGTCGGTGTGTTTCAACTCACTTACTTTCAAAATCATGCCGAAGGCGGAACGCTGCAAAACATCGTGGAAATCTGCATCTACGGCACACTGGCGTTTTTCGGCGTGACCTTTGCTCTGCGCAGCGACCGCGACCAGTTCGCCTTCCTCATCCCCTATGTGCGCTTTCGCCGCGATGGCTCAGAGGGCGAGCCGATGCTGCTGGATACCAACATGATCATCGACGGACGGCTGCCAGGCGTGTTTGCCACTGGATTTCTTAGCGGGACGGTGGTGGTGCCGCGTTTCGTGTTGGATGAGTTGCAACACCTGTCCGAATCTGCCGAGCCGACCAAGATGATGCGCGGCAAACGTGGCCTGGAGCTGATGGGCAAGCTGCGGGTAATGCCGGGAATGAGTGTTTCGATTCACGATGACGCCACCGGCAGTGCTGACGCTAAGCTGGACACGCGGCTGGTCACACTCGCGCGTGAGTTGAACGCTCGGCTAATCACCAACGATGAAAACCTCGTCAATGTGGCCCGTCTGCGTGGCATCACGGTGCTGAGCCTGCATGAACTGGCAGGCGCGCTGCATCCTGAGCTCAGCGTGGGGGATGAACTGCGCCTGCCCCTGACCAAGCCGGGCAAGGACAAGCACCAAGCTGTGGGCTATCTGCCAGACGGCACGATGATCGTGGTGAACAACGCCGCGCCCCACATCGGCCAGACCGTCGATGTCGTGGTCTCCGGCACACTGCCGACGAGCGCTGGCAGGCTGATCTTTGCCGAGATCAAAGCTGCGGCGTGACACGCCGACGTTGGCACACGCCGCAGAGCGCGGCCAGCAGCACTAACAGCGCCGATTGTGGCTCTGGAACCAATGCGATGGACGTGATGGCCACTGCATTGGACGAAATGCGCGTGGCGAACATGCTGGAGGGATTGTCCAGCGGCAGG
>JAJTDU010000040.1:13926-20547 GCA_021298725.1 Verrucomicrobiaceae bacterium
ATTTCCAGCCTATTAAAAAAAGCGGGACGTCAGCATGGCATGCTCTTTGCCTCAGCAAATCGCTGCTCGACACATCAGTCATTTTTGTTATCGGTGGCATCCTTGTGACTCACGAATGAAAACCAGTTGGCTTAACATGTTTACCGCCTGCGTCCTGCCGCTCATCGTGGGAGTCGGAGTTTGTGGCGGCATGATCCAACTGCTCAAAAACCAGGATTTGTTTCAGGTGGATACGGCACGCATGCCTGTCACTTTGGAAAAGCAGTCACGAAAGGCAGCATTGCCTCAAAAATCCGCTGAGATTCGTGCCGCGCTGCCGGTGGACGGCACATCGGAGATGGTAAAACCCCGCATGCCCGCCAGTGCGGAAAAAGCGGCGCTGCTGCGCGCGGCCATGCCGCCGAAGGCAAAAACGGGTGCCGCTGCTGCCACCAAGCCCGAGTCTGCGCTGGCCGCAGTGGTCAAGGCAGCCGAAAAACCCATCAAGCCACAGCCATGGCGGCCAGTTCTCGACCCCATCTCCGAATTCTGGACCTCCCTGATGCCGCGCACCGACGCGCTGCCCCAAGCTTACCAAGCGGTGCTCAATGACGCTCCTGCGCACCTCGCTCGCATCATCGCCATGGGTTTTTCACCACACGAAAAGACCCTGGGAGGCGACACCCCGCTCTGCGCCGCCGTGCGCATGGGCCGTGCCGAATGCGTGCGCGTGCTTGCGCTCTCCGGCGTGGATCTGAACGAGTCTGCGCATGAGCACCAGCCGCCCATCGCCATCGCCTCCCTGCGCCGCAATACACCGGTGCTCAAAGCGCTGCTGGAACTGGGCGTCGATCCTAACACACGCTTCAAAACCCCCGTGATGAAGACCGTCATCGACCGTTGCATGATCAAGGATCTGCGCAACGCCCTGGAAAGTGACCGCGGCATCACCCCACTCATCTGCTGTGCTGCCCGTGGAGATGTGGAAGGTGCCGTTGCCCTGCTCAATGCGGGCGCGAGGGCTGGCGTCTGCACCACGCGCTATCATCGTTACCCGCTCAACTTCGCGGCCACCCAGGGCTATCTTTTCCTCATGCGGGTGCTGCTGGGGCGTGATCCAGAGTCTGAGCCGGACATCCTGGTCACAGTGGACCTTTCCAACCAGCGCGCTTGGGTGATGAAGCAGGGGCGCATCATCAACAGCACCAGCGTTTCCACCGGACGTGCAGGCTACAGCACACCCGCCGGACGCTACGTCATCACAGACAAGCACAGATCGCACACCTCCACGCTGTACCACGTCGCCATGCCGTGGTTCATGCGGCTGAACTGCGGAGCCATCGGCTTGCACAGCGGCTACGTCACCGGACGTCCTGCGTCCCACGGCTGCATCCGTTTGCCTCACGAGAAGGCGAAAGAATTCTTCAGCCAAGTCGCCGTCGGTGACGAGGTGGAAATCGTTCACTGATGGGGAGGTGGACGATGGTTGATGGTCGTCGTCCAAACCCAAAACGCCTCCTAGAAACCACCGTCAACAGCCGCAAATCTCCCCCTTAAAGCGTTCCCAGCAGCTTTTCGTGGATGCCGTCGAATCCGCCGTTGCTGAAAACGACGATCACATCGCCATCCCGGCTTTCACTCTTCAAGCGGTTCACAATGGCCTCAGTGTTCACCTCAAACCAGCACGGCTTGCCACGCGCGGTCACGGCAGCAGCCACTTTCACGGTATCCAGGCGCTGATCAGCAGCGACTTTTTCAGGATTCGCCACAGCGGCGATGACGGAGGCATCCGCCTCGGCCAACGCCTCGATCAATTCATTTTGCAGCACATTGCGGCGGCTGGTGTTCGAGCGCGGCTCAAACAGCGCCCACAAGCGGCGGCCGCTGTAGCGCTGGCGCAGACCGCGCAGCGTTTCGCGGATCGCGGTCGGGTGGTGCCCAAAATCGTCAATGACCGTGATGCCATGCGCGGTGCCGCGCTCCTGCTGGCGGCGGCGGATGCCACGGAAGCTCATCAGTCCGGCACGGATCTCAGCATCGGTCAATCCAGCGAAACGGGCCGCGCACACACACATCGCGGCGTTGCGCGCGTTGAACTCGCCCACCATGGGCACTTCAAACGCGTCTCCATTGATTTCAAACGCCGTGCTTTCTGGCCTCACGCTCGTGATCTGGATGCGGAAGTCGCAGTTCGGCCCCAGACCCACGGTTTTGAGCGGCGCGGGGCACTTGGTGCGCAGCGTGAGGCAGTTTGCATCATCGCCATTGATCAGCACCAATCCGTTGCGCGGCACGGTGTTCAAGAAACGCTGAAACGAGAGAAGGATGGCGTCCAAGTTCTCAAAAATGTCCGCATGATCGAACTCGATGTTGTTCACGATCGCGCACTCCGGCAGGTAGTGCAGGAATTTGCTGCGCTTGTCGAAGTAGGCCGTGTCATACTCGTCCCCCTCGATGACAAACAGGTCGGAATGCGTGAAACGCGCTCCTGATTCGAAGTTCTCCGGCACACCACCGATCATGAAGCCGGGGTTCTTGCCGGCATGCTCGTAAATCCACGCCAGCATCGTCGTCGTCGTCGTTTTGCCATGGGTGCCGCTGACCACAAAGCTGCGCTTCCCCTGGATGACCTCACGCTTCAGCATCTCGGCCATCGAGACATACGGCAGTTTGTTTTCCAGGAGTGCTTCGAGTTCGGGATTGCCGCGTGAGATGGCGTTGCCCACGACGTAAACATCAGCGTTCAGTGGCAGGTTTTCTGGCAGGTAGCCTTCCGTGACGCTGATCCCTGCATCCCGCAGAACGTCGCTCATCGGAGGATACACTTTTTCATCCGAGCCGCTGATTGGATGTCCCAGCGCCCGCAGCGCGACTGCGGTCGAACCCATCGCAGTGCCGCAGATGCCAATGAAATGAATGTGCTTGTTGCTGGAGGCCATGAAAGAAAAATGGGTTCGGATTTAAACCGTTCTTTCCGCCCCCGCCCGCGAAAAGTTCAGCTTTCCGGGAATAATCCCGTTTCGCGGCTCCTCGGGCCTTCCCGTGGGATTAGCCCAGCACTTTTTTGCGTACGATCTCCGTGACCATCTTCGGGTTCGCCTTGCCTTGGCTGGCCTTCATGGCCTGACCGGTGAACCAGTTCATGGCCTTCTCATTGCCGCCTTTGACCTCGGCGACTTTGTCCGGGTTCGCGGCGAGGATTTGCTCCACAATGGCCTCCAAGGCTCCCGTGTCGCTGACCTGCTCGAAGCCTTTGGCTTTGATGATTTCAGCAGCGGGTTTGCCGCTCTCGAACATCTCGGCAAAGACCTCCTTGGCCTGGTTGTTAGAGATTTTCCCGGCTTCGACCGTGGCGACGAGTGCGCTGAGCGCTTCCGGCTTCACCGGGCATTCGGCCAGGTTGAGAGAGCGGTCGTTCAGGGCACCGAGGAGGTCGTTGATCACCCAGTTGGCGATCTTTTTGGCCGGCACGCTCTGATCGGCAGCCACGGCGGCCTCATACCAAGCGGCGAGTTCTTTCTCGCTGGCGAGTACGCCGGCATCGTAGGCGCTGCAGCCGTAGTCCTGCTCAAAGCGGGCGCGTTTTTCATGTGGCAGTTCGGGCACCTGCGGTTTCATCTTGGCGACGAGATCGACGGTGCGGACTGGCAACAAATCCGGATCAGGGAAGTAGCGGTAGTCGTGCGCGTCTTCCTTCGTGCGCATGAGCGTGGTCTCGCCACGGTCATCATCCCAGCGGCGGGTGCTCTGGATGAGTTTTTCGCCACGATCCAGAGCTTCGGCCTGACGCTCGGTCTCAAACTTGATGGCACGGCGCACGGCGGACATCGAGTTGAGGTTTTTCAGCTCGATCTTTGCTCCCAGCTCCTTTTGGCCCTCGGGCCGCAGGGAAATGTTCACGTCGCAGCGCAGATTGCCCTTTTCCATGTCGGCATCGCTCACGCCGCCGTAGATCAAGATCTGCCGCAGGCTGGTCAGGTAGGCGAAGGCCTCCTCAGCGCTGTCGATGTCCGGTTCGCTGACGATTTCCATCAGCGGCGTGCCGGCGCGGTTGAAGTCGAGCGTGGTGAACTTGTCGTAGTGCGTGGACTTGCCCACGTCTTCTTCCAAATGGATGCGTGTGAGCTGCACCACCTTGCCGGGTTTCGCGATGCTCTTCTGTGCGTCCTTCGGATAGGCCAAATCATACAGCGGCACGCCGCCGCCGATGCACAGCGGCAGATCGAACTGCGTGATCTGGTAGTTCTTCGGCATGTCCGGATAAAAGTAGTTTTTGCGGTCCCACTTCACCAGCGGTGGCGTCTCGCAGCCCAGCATCATGCCCGTGAGGATGGTCTTCTCGATGGCCGCCGCATTCAGCACGGGCAGAGCGCCTGGCAGGCCGAGGCAGGTGGGGCAGGTGTGCGTGTTCGGCTCCGCGCCATACTCCACCGGACAGGCGCAGAACATCTTGCTCTGCGTGGTGAGCTGCGCGTGAACTTCGAGGCCGATGGTGACGATGTACTTGGGCATGACGGAATGCGCCAAGCCAAAGCCGAAATCGAGGACGGATGCAAGGGCGAAGCTGGGAGCGTCACGAGGAAAGCGCTTGGACACCCTGCCCGAAGGGCGTATTTTCTCGCCATGCCCGCCGTCGCCTCCCCTGATCTCGCCAGCCTCATCGCCGAGGAAGCCGCCATGCTGCCAGAAGAACAGCAGTCTTCCGTGCTCGATTATGTGCTGTTCATCAAACAGCAACACACCAAGAAAGAAGACGCTGATGCGGTTTGGGAGCGCACCCTCAGCGACCCACGGCCCCGCCCTAAGCTGCGGGCATTCATGCAGGCCGCGCTGGCAGAGGGCAGCGAACCCTTGGATTTGTCCCGGCTGTGATTTCGCGTGCCACACCTGCATTCTGGCGGTGTCTGAATGCGCTTTCATCACTGGATCAACAGGCGGCCAGAAAAGCCTATGACCTGTTCATTGATGACTGCGGCCACCGTTCCCTGCGGTTTAAAAAGTTGGAGGGAGAGCCGGATGTATGGTCGGTGCGGGTCAGCCTGAACCTGCGGGCGGTCGCCAAGCGCGAGGGAGACACCGTGACGTGGTTCTGGATCGGTCCGCACAAGGAGTTTGACCGTCTTTTCAGCTGAACCCCTCTCACCGCAGCAGCACCGGCTGCGTGCGCTGGTAAACGATGGCGTCCATCGCTTGTTCGAGCGCCAGTCCGCCGAGCACGGGCTGCAATTCGGGATGATTGGCCGCTTCCTCGACCTTCTTCATCTGCATCAGCCCGGCGAAGTCGCGGTCCTTGATCGCATCACGCACCTTCTCGTCGTAGCCGAGCTCGACGATGCGCGGGTGGTTCAGCGCCTGGGCTGTGGCTGGGCTTTGGGTGGCGAGCTGCTGCCACATGCTGCCTTCCGGCCACAGAATCAGCAGGCGGGCAAGGTTGGCGGTGGGCTTGATGTCGTAGGGGTCGAGGTTTTTCGACAAGCTGCCGAGGAAGCTGTTGTCGATGCGCTGGCTGAGGCTGTACCAGATGGATTTCGTCTGGCTCTCGATCTCCCCGCCTTTCTTCACGATCTCGGCGGCGTTTTCCATGCCGTAGAGGCTGCCCACCAGCCGCAGCACCATGCTGCTGATCCACAGGAACGCACCGGAGGGCAGAAAGCTGATGATCAGCCCCTTCCAGCCATCCAGGCCGCCGAGCATTTTCAGCAGGCCGAAGGCGGCCAGGAAATAGGTGCCCATCTTGCACAAAAAATAGGTCAGCAGCCCGGCGGCAGCGGAGAGCATCAGCAGCCGGTCCGTGGTGATGCTCAGGCCCGCTGCGCCGAAAATCTCCACGCGGTGCCGGAACACATACCAGGCCGCGCCCACGGACGCCGCCAGCGTCAACATGCCGAGAAGCTGCTTCACCACCCCGCGTGAAAAGGCCAGCCCGGCGGTGAAGGCGATGAATCCCGCGATGCCGATGGTGGCCCACATGCTGGAGGGCACCTTCTGGACGTTCTGAAGCACTTCGGTGGTCGTAGGCATGGACTCGGGGTGTGAGGGCCGCCCATCGTAACATCTCCCGCCGCTCTGTCTCGCGAGAAAATGGCCTCAGCAGAGGTCCTGCATCGCCCGCAGCTTCGCATGCGCCGCACCACGGCTGAGCAGCTCCTCTGCCAGCGCCTTGCCTGCTTGCAGGTCGGCGGCCTTGCCCGTGATGACAAAGCCCGCCGCCGCGTTGAGCACGGCGATGTCGCGTTTTGCGCCTTTGAGCGTCCCGGCCAGCACGCCTTCGAGGATCGCCGCATTCTCCGTCGCATCGCCACCGACGAGGTCTGCGAGCTTTGCTTTGCCGAAGCCGAGCGACTTCGGGTCGAGCTTCATCTCGCTCAGACGGCCATGTTCGAGCTGGCAGACTTCGTTCATGCCCAGCGTGGAGAGTTCATCCATGCCCTGGCCACCCCCAGCGCTGCCATGCACCACCCAGGCACCGTGGCGGCCGAGCTGCACGAGGATCTCGCCAAAGGTACGCGTCAGTTTCGGATCAAACACACCGATGAGCTGGTAGTCCGGCCGGCTTGGGTTCAAAAGCGGCCCCAGCACGTTGAAAATCGAGCGCTGGCCCTCCGCCGCGAGCCTCTTCCGCGCTTCGGCCACTGCCTTGAA
>JAJTDU010000259.1 GCA_021298725.1 Verrucomicrobiaceae bacterium
GAACCGATCTCGCGCCAACACCACGGAACTGCCCTCCCTCCAGACCTTCCCTTGACCCACGATTCCCCCCTCGCTACCTGCCAACATGCCCCGCAACTACACGCTGCATCACTCCCACGACTCCGCCCCACGCATCGACTACCAGGCAGAGCTCAATGAGCAGCAGTACGCCGCCGTCACCAGCCCGCCGGGGCAGGCGCTGGTCATCGCGGGCGCAGGATCGGGCAAAACACGCACGCTCACCTACCGTGTCGCGTGGTTGTTAGACAACGGCATCCCGCCCGAGTCCATCCTGCTACTCACCTTCACCAACAAAGCAGCGCGGGAAATGCTGGAGCGCGTCCAAGCGCTCGTCACCACGGACACCACACGCCTCTGGGGCGGCACCTTCCATTCCATCGGCAATCGCCTCCTGCGCTACAACGCCGAACGCCTCGGCTACCGCAAAGGCTTCTCCATCATGGACCGCGAGGATCAGAAAGACCTCATGGAGACCGTCATCGGGGCCAGCGGCATCGACGTCACCAGCTACAAGTTCCCCAAGGCCGAAGTCCTTGGCGACATCTACTCACTGGCCGACAACACGCTCTGCAAGCTCCCCGAGATCATCACCTCGCGTTATCCTTACTTCGAGCACGTCGCCGAAGGCATCCTGAAGCTGCGCAAGCTCTACCAGGACAAGAAACGCGAGACCAACTGCATGGACTTCGACGATTTGCTGTCGCTCAGCGTCCAGCTCTTGGAGGAAAACGACGACTTGCTGGAGCGCTACCGCCGCCAGTTCGAATTCATCCTCGTCGATGAGTATCAAGACACCAACAGCCTCCAATGCCGCTTCATCGAGCTGCTCACTGGCCCGCAGGGAAACCTCACCGTCGTGGGCGACGATGCGCAATCCATCTACTCCTGGCGTGGGGCCGATGTCTCCAACATCCTCAACTTCGAGGAGCACTGGCCGCGTGCCCGCACGCACAAGATCGAGATCAACTACCGCAGCGTCCCCGAGGTGCTAAACCTCGCCAATGCCGCCATCGCCATGAATCGCGGCCAAGTGCCGAAGACCCTGCGCCCCGCCCGCGAGTCCAGCGGCACGCTCCCTGCCCTCGTCGCGCTCGATTCCTCCTCCGCGCAGGCCGCCTTCATCGCCCAACGCATCCTCGAATTACAAGACGAGCAGGGCCTCGACCTCAACGACATCGCCATCCTCTACCGCGCCCACTTCCACAGCATGGAGGTGCAGATGGAGCTCACCCAGCGCGGCATTCCGTTCCAGATCACCAGCGGTTTGCGCTTCTTCGAGCAGGCGCATGTCAAAGACGTCGCCGCCTTCATGAAGTTCGCCGTCAATCGCCAGGACGAGGTCAGCTTCATGCGCATGGTCCGTCTCATCCCCGGCATCGGCAATGCAAGCGCCGTCAAACTCTGGACCGACTGGCTCAAAACCGACGCCGCCAAGGCCGAAGCCATGCCCGCCAGCTTCTCCGAGATCCTTCTCCCGCTCAAAGTGCCGAAGAAGGCCAAGGAAACCTGGGATCAAGTCGCCTACGTACTCGATGAAATGATCGGAGCCGAAGGCCGACCCGCCGCACCTGCTCTCATGATTCGCAGCATCGTCGAAGGCGTGTACGAGGACTACATGAAGACCAAGTTCAAAAACTTCGAGCAGCGCCAGCAGGACCTCGAACAGCTCAGCAACTTCAGCGACCGCTTCACCGATCCCCTCGAATTCCTCAGCCAGCTTTCCCTGCTCAGCGGCGTCGATACCGACAACAAACCCGACCAGCAGCAGCAAGACCGCGATGCCGTCACGCTCACGACCGGCCATCAAGCCAAAGGCCTCGAATGGAAAGTCGTCTTCGCCATCTGGCTCGCCGATGGCATGTTCCCCCACAAACGCGCCATTGATGAAGGCGGCGACACCGCCCTCGAAGAAGAACGCCGCCTCTTCTACGTCACCGTCACCCGCGCCAAGGACGAACTCTACCTCACCTACCCCGTCATCAATCATCAAGCCAGAGACGGCGACATCATGATGCGCCCGAGCCGCTTCATCACCGATCTGCCGAAGGACTTGGTCGAGGTGTGGAATGTAAAGAGCGGGTGGTAACGCAAGCCGAAGGCAATCCTACTCGTCCTCCTACTCGTCCTCGATTCTGCCGCGTCGTTTCAAGTTTCAGGTTCCAAGTTTCAAGAACGCGCCTCGCCACACCCACATCCCTCTTGTCGCCCTGCTACGCTCATGGCACTCATGGCGTGTCATTGTCTTCAACAAACAAGCATTACTGGGCCTGCCACGCCAGTTCCAGGCTCTCATGCCAGCGCAGGCTTTCCTTGCTCTCCATGGATTCGCAAGAAAAGATGCCAGGCATGAATGGCACTCATTTAAGGCCCAGTGTCGTTGATTATTGCGAGGGTAAACTGACTGGTTTCAGCCGACTTTGAGAGGGCCAAAATACTCACAGCGTGGGTACAACGACTCGATGGGCGAATGGTTCAAGCCGCATGGCACTTTTCACCTGCTTTCTGCCCCACTTCCCGCGCACGCTTCAAGGACGTGCGAAGACCTCCGCCTCCAGCCGCGTCGTCAATGAACTGCAAAAGCTCCGCGACCTGGCGCTGCCCGATCTGGCCGCCTTGCTTGGCACTCTGCTGCCTGCGGACTTCTTTGCCAAAGCACCCAATGCGAAGGCCAAACGCGAGCGCCTTTACCCGCCGGTGACACTCTTCTGGGCCTTCCTCTTCCAGGTGCTCAACCCCGCCATGCCTTGCCAGGAAGTCGTCGGTAAGATCCGCGCATGGGTGCTCACACGCCGCGACAAGCGCAGCAAACCTTCGCTGGGCACCGCCGCTTACTGTCAGGCACGCCGCGGTCTCAGCCAGGGGCTCTTGCAGGCCGTCTTTGACGAACTGCGCGATCATCTGTGCCGCCGCGCCGCCTCCGCCTGGCTGTGGTGCGGACGACGTGTGAAGGTGCTCGATGGCACCAGCTTTTCCATGCCCGACACCAAGGAGAACCAAAAGCAGTGGCCCCAGCCCCGCACCCAGAAGAAGGGCTGCGGCTTCCCCGTCGCCAAGATGCTCGGCGTCTTCTGCCTCTCCACCGGCGCATGGCTTGGTCATGCGCTCTCGAAGTGGCGCTGTCACGACCTGGGCCTGTGGCAGAGCATCCGCCACCTGCTGGAAAAAGGCGACGTGCTCGTCGGCGACGCCGGCTTCTGCGCCTACGCCCTGATGGCCGAACTCAAGGAGCGCGGTATCGACACCGTCTTCCGCCTGCATCAAAAGCGCTCCAAGGACATGCGCCGGGGCAAAAAGCTCGGTCGCGACGACCGCCTGCAAGTCTGGAGCAAACCCACGCAGCGCCCCGCTGGCAGTCCGTGGAAGAAGCGCGCCTGGAACAAGCTGCCCGCGCAGCTCGAAGTGCGGGTGGTGCGCGTGAAGATCGAGCGCAAAGGCTTCCGCACCCGCTGCCTGTGGATCGCCACCACCTGCACGGATGCCGTGCGCTACCCGGCCGACAAGCTCGCCGAGCTGTATTACCGGCGCTGGAGCATCGAGCTGTTTTACCGCGACATCAAAACCACCATGCACATGGAGGTCATGCGCACCAAAACACCGGCCATGATCCACAAGGAACTGCTCATGCACGCCATCGCCTACAATGCCCTGCGCGCCCTAATCTTGGAGAGCGCCACCGTGCATCAGCAGGAACTGGGGCGCATCAGCTTCAAAGGCGCTGCGGATCTGCTGCGGCAATGGCTTCCCCAGGCCGCCGCCTGTCATGAGCAGCCGCGCAAGCTGGCGCGATGGCATGAGGAGCTGCTCGAAGCCATCGCCAGCGTTCAGAACCCGCTACGACCGGGACGGCAAGAGCCCAGGGCTAAAAAACGACGCCCCAAGTCCTACCAACTGCTCACCAAACCGCGCCGCCAGTTCAAGGAAATCCCCCACCGCGAGCGCTACCGAGCCGCCGCTTAAATGAGTGCCATTCATGCCAGGCATGATGCA
>JAJTDU010000260.1 GCA_021298725.1 Verrucomicrobiaceae bacterium
TTGCCGATGAGAAGCCCAGACTACCTCGGTGACTGGGCTTGGCAGTATGAGCCGGTGAAGTGATCAGAACAGATCGAGCGCCAGATCCAGCGCACGGGCCGAATGAGTCAACGCACCGACGGAAATGGCGTTTACGCCGGTGGCAGCGACTTCTTTGATGGTGTCGAGCGTGATGCCGCCGCTGGCTTCGAGCCAGAGCTTGCCATTCACAAGTTTCACGGCCTCACGTTGTTGATCCGTGCTCATGTTGTCGAGCAGGAGCATTTCCACGCCATCGAGCGTGAGAAAATCGGCGACTTGTTGGAGCGTGGCGGCCTCAAGCTGGACGCGGACGCCGGGGCGCTCGGCGCGCAGTTTGTGAATGGCGGCCTGGAGGGATGGCAGATCGCTGTTGGCGGCGAGGTGGTTGTCTTTGACCATGGCGTGGTCATAGAGGCCCATGCGGTGATTGGTGCCGCCGCCATGCTTGACGGCCGCTTTTTCGATCAAGCGCCAGCCAGGAGTGGTCTTTCGAGTGTCCCAGACCTGCACGGGGTGAGGTTTCACGGCCTCAACGTAGCGCTGCGTCTGCGTGGCGACGCCGCTGAGCCGTTGAAGGAAGTTCAGCGCCGTTCTTTCGGCGGTGAGCAGGGAGCGGGTGCTGCCGGCGGCCTTCATGAGGATGCTGCCGCGCTCAAACGGGCTGCCATCTGGGATGCAGACCTCAACTTCGAGAGCGGGGTCGATTTCTTTGAAAACGGTGAGGGCGATTTCAGCCCCAGAGACGATTCCAGGCTCGCGGGCGACAATTTCGGCCCTGGAACGTGAGTTTTCGGGAGTGAAGTAGAGGGAGGAGACATCGCCAGCACCGACGTCTTCGGTGAGGGCGGCGCGAATGAGGGCAAAAACAGAGGATTCCATGGGTGGTGGAGATTAGGAACTGTCCATCTTCCCCGCCCCTCGCCCCCGGCCTGATTGATTCACGGCCTGTGCTGCGCGGATACTTTAGGAGCGTGCCATGAGCAAAATCATCGAAAAGATCAACCAGGAACAAGTCAAAAAAGAAGTCACCGCGTTCAACGTGGGAGACACCATCAAGGTGCATACCCGAGTCGTCGAAGGTGACAAGGAACGTATCCAGATTTTCGCCGGCATTGTCATCGCCCGCAAAGGCCACGGCATTAACGAGGCTTTCACGGTGCGCAAAATTTCCTACGGCGAAGGTGTTGAGCGTGTATTCCCGCTGCACAGCCCGAAAGTGGCGAAGATCGAGATCACCAAGACCGGTCGCGTGCGCCGCGCCCGCCTGCATTACCTGCGCCAGCGCCAGGGTAAGGAAGCCATGTCCGTGAAGGACTTGGGTCAGCAGCAGACCGCTGACGCTTAATCGTTCGTTCAAAGATTCAACAAAGAGGGCGAGCCAACCGGCTCGCCCTTTTTGTTATCGTTGAATTTTTTGGGGCGCGGCGAAGCCGGGCTGAAGATCACTTTTTCTTCTTCCCGCCGGACATGGCGATCACGAGAACCAGGACAATGACGCCAATGCCAATGAAGATGAGCGTGTTGGTGCTGATGCCGGGTGATTCTTCCACCGGAGGCTGTGCATAGGGTGCGGCGGGTGCCACTGGCTGTGGCTGCGCGTAAGCCTGAGGCTGGGCATAAGGCGCTGGGGCACCGGTCGGAGCCGGAGCAGGGGCATAACCGGGCTGCGGAGCGACTCCGGGCTGAGCCGCGGGATAACCCGGCTGAGGAGCTGGATAAGCTCCAGGAACGGCTGCGGCGCCCGGCATCGGAGCGGGAGCAGCTCCTGTTGGCGCGACGGCTCCCGCAGGGGCCACAGCGGAGGTGGCTCCAGTGGCAGGTGCCATAGGCGCTCCGCCAGATGCTGCCGCCAGCGCGGCTGCCACACGATCATCCATTCCTGGTGTGCCTGTGCCAGACACTGCCGAAGAGCCACCGACCACACCCGGAGCTGCGGTGCCCTGGGTTTGCTGCATCGCCTTTGCGGCGAGCATCTGTTGCGCATAGGCGTAACGCTGGCGATAGCCTTGGAAGATTGTGGCGTAGAACTGACGGCTGGCGTTGTCAGCTTCGGCGCTAGCGGCCTCGCCTGCGAGGATGGCTTCTCCCATCTTTTTGAGTGCCGCTGCATCTTTGCCCGCCGCAGCCTCCGAATGCATGATGTCGGCAATGGACTGGTTGATTTTACCGATGGCCGCAGTGTTGATTTCTTTCAGACGTGTTTTTTCGGCGACGATGGTTTTGGCGAGGATTTTAAGGCTGGGCAAATCGTACTTGTAGGGACTGAACCAGCGGGTGCCGGACTTCTTTTCCGCCTCATAGCCGTCCTTCCACAGTTCGTTTTCGCGGGCGATGGCGTCCTTCATCCGCGTCAAATCAGGGTCGATGAGTTTTTTCACGCCTTCATTACGGATTTTTTGAAGCGCCGGCTGGTCTTTGATCATCTGCTCGATCTGTGCCTCGTACTTGGCCAGCACCTCCAGGACCGTCTCGACAGCCTTGGGGTAGTAGATTGAGGCGACATAGCCGCTCCGCGTGTTGGCGATTTTGTCGAAGGCATTGAGTGCAGCGCTGTACTCCTTGGCCGCAATCTTTTCATCAATCTCAGCGAGCACTCCATAGGCCTTGATGTTGTAGCTGTCTGCCTTGGCTTCGTCTGGCGTGAGCCACTTGCCTTCCACCTTCATGCCGCCAGCGACGACTTTTTCCTTCTCCTCCTGTGCTGTGGCGATCATTTTTTCCACCTCGGCGGCCTCTTTGGTGCCGGGGTAACGGTTCACGAAGGGGCGTAGGCGGTCCTGGATGAGCTGCTCATACTTCTCCGCCGTCATGAGGTCGGTCGTGGGCAGAAGCTTGCGCAGCTCAATGACTTCCACCTCCTCTGGCTTCTGCTTGACGATTTCGGCGATGTCAGTGCGAGGAATGTCCTTCTCGTCCCAGATTTTGGGCGTCAGCTTGTAGCGCATGCGGACGGCCGTCGGTGTTTCGGAAAGGATGTTACCCTCCAGGCTTTTACCGTCTTTGAGCGTTACGATGTCGGCTTGCAAAAATCCGGCGCTGCTGATCAACGCAAAAAGGGCAGGTCGAAGATGGCTCAATTTCATGGGGAGGCGTGGTTGGTATGAGAAGGATGACAAAGAAAGGACGCGTGGGATTTTGCGCGGCTTATCAGAAATAACTCAAGACCGCCACACGAGTAAAGAACGAAGCTGATTTTCCTTTCAGCACCCGCTGGAAGGCGTCAGGCCGTGCGGCGCTTGAGAAGGATGCGTTTGAAGCGGACATCGCTGCTGTCTTGGCTGACGCTCATCACCTCTGGGTCGTTGACGAAGACGTTGTGCACGAGGCGTCGATAGTAGCTGTTCATCGGCGGCAGGTCGGCGTTCTGGCCAGTGGCGCGGACGCGTTCTCCCAGCTCCTTCGCCCGGGCGACCATCTTGTCCTCCCGCATGGAACGGTAGAACTCGACATCAATGCGGATGCGTGGCGCGTCCTTGAGGTGGCGCTGAAGCACCCGGTTCACGAGGTACTGGATGTCATCCAGAGTCTCCCCGCGTCGTCCGATCAGAGCGTCCGAGTCGTCCGTGAGCACCTGGAGCGTGGGACCATCTGGGCCGTTGTCCTCCTCAATCTGGACGACAAAGCCCAGGTAGCCGAGCATGGTGTCCAGGATGTGGCAGGCGTGTTCGAGCGGCGTCATGGGTGTTTTCAGTTCGCAGTTCTCTGTTCGCGGTCATACACCTCTGTTATGGAGCCGCAGCCGCGAACTGCGAAGCGGGAACAGAGAACTTGATTTGGCCTAGCCTCCCAGCTTGGGCGGTTTGGGGCCTTTTTTCTTCTCTTTCTGGCCCATGGGATTGAAAAACGGATTCTGCGGCGGCGGGCCTTTAGCCACGGTTTTTTGCGCCACCTTCTCCAGTTTCGGCTCGGGGATGTAGAGCTTCATGATCCAGGTTTGGGCGATGCTGAAGATGTTTTGTGTGGACCAGTAAAGGGCCAGCGCGGCGGCAAAGCTGTAGCAGATGAAGAGGAAAAAGACCGGCATCAGCATGAAAATGCGCTGCTGTGTCTTGTCCATGCTCTGCGGCTGAGGCGTGAGCTTCATCTGCGCCACCATCGTCAGGCCCATGATGAGGGGCAGCGGGTTGATGTCGATTCCGCCCCAGTTCGTCACCGTGTCGGCGGCGGAAAGATCGTTCACCCACAGGAAACTCTGCCCGCGCAGCTCGGCGGCGTATTCCAGCACCCGGTAAAGGCCGAAGAAAATCGGGATCTGCAAAAACATCGGCAGGCAACCACCGAGCGGGTTCACCCCGTAGTCGCGGTAAAGCTTCATCACCTCCTGCTGCTGCTGTTGCGGGTTGTCCTTGTACTTCTCCTGCAGCTCTTTCATCATCGGCCCCAGCAGGCCCATGCGCTTCATGGTGAAGGTGGACTTGGCGTGGATCGGCCAGATGCAAAGGCGCACAAAAATGGTCAGCAGGATGATCGCCACGCCCCAGTTGCCGGTCATGTCGTGCATCCAGCGCATCACCCAGGAAAGGAAGATGCTGATTGGCTTGAACCACCCGTAGAACATCGCAAAACTGCGCTGCTTGCCGATCTTGCTCAGGCGGTCGTATTCCTTCGGCCCGAGGTAAATCTGGTAGGTCTGCGTCACCGAGGCGCCCGGAGCTAGATCGACTGCTGGCAGGCCCATCGAGGCATCATAGGCGTGGTCCTCAATGTCTGTTTTTCCTGCATGCACGGCGTCGATCGGCTGCGCCAACTTACGGCGTGTGGTCCAGAACTTGCCCGGCGCGTCTTGCTCCCCCACCCGCGTCACGAACCCGCGTCGTTCCAGAAAAAGCCCTCGTAGCGCGCGTCATCGTGTTTCAAGGCGCTCGAAGCACCGGCATAGAGGTAATATTCCTCGGAACGGTGCTGGGCCGCGCCCGTATTTCTCAAGGTGATGTTCAGGTCGATGAGATGCTCGTCGCTCTCCTTCCCCTCGGTCAGGCTGTAAGTCTTCGTGACCACCACGCCCTCGGCGCTGGTGCCCTCAAAGGTCGCGCTCTTGTCCGACTTGGACGTCAGCTTGTAAGTCATCGCGTCCAATCCGGCAGGCTCACGACGCAGTGCGCCGATGGCTTCCAGTCCGTTCGTGTTGAGCGTCACTTTATCCGTACCCGCCAGCACCGCACGGGCGATCCCGCCGCCCTTTGAGGTCAGCTCAAACGTCATGCTACCCACGGTCAGCGAATGTTTCTCCTCCGGCACGTTCACCGCCGCCGGGGCAGCGGGCACTGCCGCTGTCGTCGCACTCGGGGCCGCTCCAGGAGCCGCCGGGGTGGCCGTGACAGCGGCCGCAGGCGCGTTTTTGGCCTTTTCGGCCTGGATGCGGGCCGCTTCAGCCTGCGCCAGCTTTTGGTTCTCGCTTGTGTAATAAAGGTTTAACCCCGCGAGGATGACGCACAGCGTGACAATGATCCAACTTTTACGGTCCATGAATTTTTAAAGAAAGGGTTCGGGAGGAATTGAGAGGGGAAGAGGCACAGTAGAGTGCGGAGCAGCACGTCATGAACAATGACGAAAACAAAATGACGAAAAGTGTGCGCGTAGGCAGGCCGGAGGTTGGGACAAATTCATCATGATGCATTCGTCATTCGTCATTTGTGCCCGGCACAGGATCATGCCCATGATCTCCCCAGGGATGACAGCGGAAGATGCGTCGCAGGCCCATCCAACTCCCACGCAGTGAGCCGTGCGTCTCCACGGCCTGGAGAAAATACGCCGAGCAGGTCGGCGTGAAGCGGCAGCCGGAGCCTGGACCGCCAAAGGCGTGAATGACGGGAGAGATGAACATCTGATAACCGCGGATGAAGATTCGGATGAGCCATTTCATGGAGCGGTGGCGGCTGATGCTGGCATTTTGAGCAACTGCATCCGCCGTGCCAGCCGCAGCCAGTCCTGCTCCAGTTCCGCCAGCGTGGCCTTTGGGGCACGCCAGCGGGCGATGATCACCATCTGCCAGCCAGGAGCGACTTCCGCACGGTGTGCACGGACGATCTCACGCAGCAGACGGCGAATCCGGTTCCGGACCACGGCATTGCCCAGCTTACCTCCGGTGATGAGGCCAAACTGGAACTCCTTCAGCGTTTCCACACGCAAAGCACCCAAAACCAAAAACTTTCCGGCCTGACTGCTGCCCTGCGACTTTACCCGTGCGAAATCGCACGCGAGTTTCATCCGCAGGTTCGAGGGAAGGCGCATGAGGTGGAGCGCGCCGAGGCAGTTTAGGAGTGCTGCTGGGTGTGGCGCTTGAAGTGGATTTCCACGCCCTTCGGCAGGAGACGCTTGCGTCCGGCACGGCGGCGGCGGCGCAGGATGTCACGGCCGTTTGCCGTCTTCGTGCGAGCACGGAAACCAAACTGCTGTTTGCGCGTGCGTTTGGAGGGTTGGTAGGTCCTGAATGTCTTGGGCATGGGCGTGTGGGGTGGTGAAAGGCGAAAATTTAAGATCAGACCGGACAAATCACGGTCTCCCCTCGAAAAGGGGGCGCGAAACTAGCGGGAGACGACCATTTGTCAACGAGGCGATCAATTCGCGCAAACTTCGGCCTTTTCACCGTTACATTCCGTCCATGAAGCCCCTGCCCATTCTCTTCTCTCTCATCCTTCCCATTCTTTCCCACGCCGAGACGCCCGCTGCCCTTCCATTGTGGGAAAAAGGCGCTCCAGGTTCCGCATCCCGCGCCACCGAACCAGAAAAAACCGAAGGCAGCAACGTGTGCAACATCCACAACCCCACGATCACGCCCTTCGTCCCGGCAGCGGACAAAAGCACCGGCACCGCCGTCATCATCTGCCCCGGCGGCGGTCATTCCAAACTCTGCCTCGGCCACGAAGGCTACGCGCTCGCCGAATGGTTCCGCGACCGTGGCATCGCCGCCTTCGTGCTGAAATACCGCCTCGCCCGCGAAAAAGGCAGCACCTACACGATTCAAGACCACGCCATGGCCGATGCGCGCCGCGCCATTCGCACCGTCCGCAGTCGTGCTGGCGAATGGCACATCCAAACCGACCGCATTGGCATCCTCGGCTTCTCCGCCGGGGGCGAACTCGCCGCCTTTGCCGCCATGAAGAGCGATCCTGGCCAACAAGACGCGTCCGACCCCATCGAACGCCAGAGTTCCCGCCCCGACTTCCAAGCTCTCATCTACCCTGGCACCTCCGGCCTCTTCAGTGCCGAAAAAGGCATGCCGCCGCTCTTCATCGCCGCCGGTTATCACGATCGCCAAGACATCTCCGAA
>JAJTDU010000261.1 GCA_021298725.1 Verrucomicrobiaceae bacterium
GGATTTCGTCAGCATCCCCGTTCACGAAGGTCTCAGAATGTGGGGCGAGTCGAGCATCATCGTGGACGGCACAAACGTGCTCAACATCGCCCGCTACGCCGCCAAACCGCTCGCCTTGATTTCAAAGAGCACCGACGACGGTCGCACCTGGAGCACCATGGGTGAAAGCAACCTGCCGATGACGACCTCCAAGCCTGCGGCCGGCGTGTTGAGCACTGGTCAGCGCTACCTCGTCTGCACCACTGCTGCGAACAACGGGGGTAAACGTTACCCGCTCACCATTGCCGTCAGCAAGCCCGGCAAAGAGGTCTTCAGCAAAGTCTTTGTCATCCGCCATGCCGAGCACAGCGGCCTGGGTGAATCGAATCCGAAGTCCTCATTGAGTTATCCCTGTGCCACCGAGCACGACGGCAAACTCTATGTCGGCTTCTCCAACAACGGCGGCCGCAAAGGCAACCTCAACAGCGCCGAGATGGCGGTGATTCCAATGGATCGGCTGAAGTAACCAGCCGGGATGTCAAAGGTAACTTCAATTTCGCCCGCACGATGGTTTTGGGCGCTTCAAGAGTGATGAGGGCGTTGGTGGGTTTTGCAGCAGACAGGGCCTGGTTAGCGACTTTGCGATCTTGGGCATACGTCTGCTGGCCTTCGAGCGTGGCCACCTGCGCGGAACATCACGCACGTGAACTGCGGACGAGGTGCCGGGATTGCAGGCAGCTTTTGAAATGCCCAAGCTCAGACTGGCTGTGTGTGTCTGGATTGACGACGGGCGGCGCGGAGGACGGCGGATTTCTGTGCGTCTTTTCGACCACGCAGATTCAGCGCCTCGCGGCTCGGCGTGCGGTGCCAGTCGGCTTCGAGGGTGCTTGCGGTGAGTTCGTGATCCATGCCCCTCTCTTCGGTGAGGTAATCGAAAAGCACCTGGGCGATGACATGCAGCGCGATCTGATGCGTGCGTCGCAGTGTGGTGTGCAGCCAGTCGCTAAAGCGAAGGAACTCGGCGAAGGGCGAGGCGGCGTTTTGCCACAGCAGTTGCAGCGTGGCGGTGAAGTGGCCGCTGTTGGCGATGATGTCCCAGTATCTCGCGAAGCGGCGCATGCGCTGCAGGTCAGCAAAGGGGATCTCTCGCGTGGACAAAATTTCATACGGCGGATGCGGCGCGTAGATCATGCGATACTCCTCATCGTGGCGGACGATGGGGGTGCCACGCAGCCGTTTGAGGATGCCAATTTGAATTTCCTGCGGTCCAAGACGCACGAGGCGGTCAAAACCGCGCCCGAAACTCTCGATGCCTTCACCGGGCAAACCGACGATAAGATCCGCGTGAATATGGACGCCCGTTTCTTCTCTGAGGAAGCGGAAGTTGTCAGCTAGACGGTCCAGATTCTGCCTGCGGCTGATGTTTTTCGACGTGGACTCATCAAAGGTCTGGATGCCGACCTCGAACTGCACCGCACCCGCCGGAAACTTCTTGATGAGCCCACGAAGTTGCTCTGGCAGACGATCCGGCACCATCTCGAAGTGCAAAAACAGCCCTTCGCGCCAGCGATCGAGGAAGAATTGCAAAATCGCTGAACTCGTCGGCAGATGCAGATTGAACGTGCGGTCCACAAACTTGAACTGCGTGGCCCCGCGATCCAACAGCCGCTGCATCGAGGCCAGAAACGCTTCCGTTGGGAATGCGCGGACAGGAATGTCGAGTGACGACAGACAGAACTCGCAGGTGAACGGACATCCGCGTGAGGCTTCGACGTAGATGACGCGGTTCTTGAGGTCTTCGTCAGTGTAGAGCTCGTAGGGGGAGGCGAGTTGTGTGAGCGGTGGCAACTCGGCCGCGATGATGTGCGGCAGACACGCCTGTCTGCCTTCTGAGGCTTCACAGACAGGCGTGTCTGTGTCACGCAGCAGACTGCGGCATACGTCCGCGAATTTCACGTCTGCCTCGCCCGTGATGACATGATCCGCCAGCGCCACGATTTCCTGCCCTTGCGTTTCATACGAGACTTCAGGCCCACCGAGGATGATGATCAGGTCTGGGCAGATGCGTTTGAGCAAGGCGACGACCTCCGTCGTCTGCTCCACATTCCAAATATAGACGCCGAAACCGACGATGCGTGGTTGGTGCGTGAGAATGGCCTCCACGATCTCCAGCGGCTGCTGGTTGATGACGAACTCGGCTATGCAGGCGCGATCCTGAAGCTCCCCCAGGTTCGCCATGAGGTAGCGAAGGCCGAAGGAGGCGTGGATGTATTTGGCGTTGAGCGTGGCGAGGACGATGTCCGGCATGGGCGGGCATACTCGCCGAATCTCCGCGCACGGCTACTTCTTCTTCCCTTTGCCTTTCTTGCCACCGCCTTGAGCAGCATTGCCTTCCATCAAATCGGGCAGCGGGAGGTAGTCCCAGTCGAGGATCATTTTTTCGGCGAGGGCGGCGCGGAGTTCGCGTTCAGTGGCGGCGAGCTCGGGTTTGCCACTGAGGTTGTTTAGCTCGGCGGGGTCGGTTTCGAGGTCGTAGAGTTCATAAACGGGGCGCGGTGTGGTGAAATAGGTGGCGCTCATGCCGGGTGGGAGTTTTCCAGCGGCGTTGGCGGCCTGCATTTGCTGCCAGGCCTGACCTCCGGCGGAATCGACGGGCGAATACGGAATCCAGGGCGTGCAGTTGTAGATGAACTTGAAGCGATCACTGCGCACGGCGCGAGCGAGGTCGTAGCCCGCATTGGTCATGTTTGCCTGCACAGGTGCGGAGCCATGGGGGCCGCGTTCGACGAAGAGGTGCTTTCGCGGCACATGCTTCTCGCCCTGCAGCAGCGGTAGGAAGCTCACGCCGCTCATTTTCGGGCCTGCTGCGAGTCCTGCGGCATCCAGCAGCGTCGGCGCGAGGTCTTCGGCACTGATGAGGGCACGGGAATCGCCGCCAGGCTTTACGACGCCGGGCCAGCGGACGAGGAAGGGCACGTTGGAGCCGGGATCGTAGAGGGAGCCTTTGCCGTGCGGCATGGCCATGCCGTTGTCGCCGCAGAAGACGATGATCGTGTTGTCCATGAGGTCGCGCTTCTTCAACTCGGCAAGCACGGTGCCGACGGTGAGGTCCACGCGATTCACCTCGGCGCAGTAGTCGGCGAGTTGCTCACGCACGCCGGGGAGATCGGGCCAATGTGCGGGCACTTTCAACGAGGCGGGATCAGGGCGGAACTCGGCTGGCGCATTCCAGGCGTGATGCGGATCGCTGAAATTCGCCCACATGAAGAAAGGCTTGTCTTTCGGCTTCTTGTCGAGAAAGGCGGCGAGCTGACTGGCGACCTCGCTGTCGCCGCAAGTGTTTAGGAAGTCCACGCGGTCGATGAAGGTCTTCAACTGGTGCTCCTGGAAGACTTTCGCGGCTCCTTGGCCGATTTTTGTCGCGCCGTCGAGATGAAAGCTGCGCCCGCAGATGCCGGTGAAGTAGCCGCCTTTGTCCCGAAGCAGTTCCGGCAGCGTGATTTCATCGCGCGGCAGCGGTGCCGAAAATCGCGTCATGCGTGCGGCCACGGGCGAGCGCCCGGTCATGAGCGTGGCCCGCGAGGGCACGCACTGCGGCGCTCCGGTAAAGAAGCGGTGGAACTTCATGCCCTCGGCGGCGAGCTGGTCGAGCGTCGGCGTTTTGACGTTCGTGCTGCCGTAGGTGCTCAGGAACGGGTAGCTGTGATCGTCGCTGAGGAGGAAGAGGATGTTCGGCGGAGCCGAAAATGACGAATGCTGAATGAGGAATGACGAAAGGAGGATGAACAGGAGCTTCATGGAGGGGCTATAACGCGGAGACCGGATGCATCTTCCGATTGGAAACCTCGTTGGCCGGTTCATGATGGTCCGCATGATTCCAACACTCCGCTTTGCCGCTGCCACTCTGGTTTGCCTGCTGGCCGCCGCCGTTTCAGCCGAGGAGCCGAAGTGGGTGGCATCCTGAAGGTCAGCTACGACGACTACACGAAGTTTGATGAGCAGTTTGGCCACCTCTTCACCAACCTGGCTTACTCGCATTACATCCTGCGGCTGGAGTATCGCTTCACCGGCACGATGATGACCGACGCGCCAAAGTATGTGAACCTGAACAGCGGCGTGATGCTGCACGCTCAGCCACCGCAGAGCATGCGCTTCGACCAGGGCTTCCCGGCGAGCCTGGAGATGCAGTTTCTGGCCGATGAAGGCAAGGGAGAGCGCTCCACGGCCAATCTTTGCACGCCCGGCACGCATGTGGAGATGGGCGGACAGCTCGTGACCAAGCACATCGTCAAATCCAGCGCTCCGACCTTCCTGGCGGAGGAATGGGTGAGTGCGGAGGTCGAGGTGCGCGGCAATGAGGAGATCATCCACCGCATCAACGGCGTCGAAGTGCTGCGCTATCAGCGCCCGCAGCTCGATCCCACGAACAACAACGCTCCGGCGACAGATCAGATCGAACTCGGCGGCAATTTGATGCTCGGCTACGGCCACATTGCTCTGCAAGCCGAAGGGCAGCCGGTGTGGTTCCGGAAGATCGAGCTGAAGTCGCTGGAGAAGAAGTGATTAGGGCTTCAGCACGACTTTCGTGCTCACCATCGCATCTCGCTCGTCGGTGACGCTGAGATACCAGGTGTTCGCTTCGGCGGGCGGCTTCGGAGCGGTGATCTCGTAGACCTTGATGATGGCGTCGTTGATAGATGCGTTAATATCGAAGATGGAAGCCGGAACCGTGACCCATTCGCGTTTGGAGCGCAGGCCGTCGTCCTTGGAGTAGTGCAAGGCGGCGCTTTTCAGTTTGATGGGAGGCCTGGAGTTCACGATGACTCGCACCGTGTCACCGTCGATGCGCGGCCGGCCGAGAATGGGCAAGGGTTTGCCGTCGCGGCACTTGGAATCGATGAACAGCCCGATCTCCTGCGGTGCCCAGCCCGGCGGATGGCCGTGGGGCATCTTGACCTGGATGCGCATGTGCTTCTCCCCAGGAACGACGTTGTAGCTCTTCATGTAGCTATCGAGGACGTAGTGCACATCGTTGGTGCCGTTCACAAACATGATGGGCACGCGGCAGCGTGGGAGAAGGCTACCGGGATCGTATTCCTTCACCCACTTCGCCTTGTGCTCGCCAAGTTTGTCGATGCTGGGCTTCTGCACGGACTCGCCCTCGTGGAGGAAGCCGCAGCCATAGACGGGCACCGCGGCTTTGAAGCGATCATCCAGCGAAGCGACGAGGCAGGTCGTGTAGCCGCCCCAACTGATGCCGGTGACGGCCGTGTGCTCCGCATCGACCTCTGGGAAGCTGCGCAGCAGTGTGTGCGCGCGGATCACGCTCGCAGCGGCGTGGAAGGGCCAGTCGTCGCTCGTGTCGCCGTTACCGATGGCGATGCCTTTGGCGTCAAACTCCACCTCGGGTGGGCGCGAGCCATTCAAATCCATCGCGATGGCCGCGTAGCCACGTTTCGCCCACAACTGCACCCACTCGGCAAATGCTGTGCCACCACCGCCATGAATGCAGACGACCGCGGGGAACTTGGTGCCAGCCTTGGCCTCTCCGAGCGTGGTTGGGGACGCATAAAAGGCGAACACCTCCGTGTCATGCCCTTGATACTTCTCCCCCGCGTAAGTCAGCGAATGAATGGGCTGATCCTGCCGCAGCCACTTCATGGCAGGCACGTTGCTTTTCAGAGCGTCGAGATTCCAGGGACCTACCTGCTCGGCAGAAAGCGAAGGACTGAAGGCGGAGAGTGTGATGACAGCGGCGAGAGGCGTGAACTTCATGGCGGACGAGAAAACGCAGCCGCAGGGAGAATTCAGCGTCTTTTTTGAAGCGCCCGTCAGAGTCCAAAACCAAACTGCCGCCGCAAGCGACTCCCAGCACTCGTCGCGGCGGGTTATTTGCTCATCGAAGTCCGCTGGAAGCACGCCATGCGCCTCCTCCGCCTCCTCATGACCGGTGCCGCGACCCTCCGCG
>JAJTDU010000262.1 GCA_021298725.1 Verrucomicrobiaceae bacterium
GCGTGATCTCGCGAGGCATCCCAAGGTGTGCGCCATCGGCGAGATCGGCCTCGATTACTTCCATGCGCCGCCGGAGGCATTCACGCTTGAAGAATGGAAGGCGCATCAAGCCAAGGTGCTCAAAGCGCAGCTTGAACTCGCTGTGGAACTCAAACTGAACGTCATTCTGCACAATCGCGAGAGCTGGGACGATCTGACCGCGCTTGTGCTGCCTTTCAGCGAGCACCTTCGCGGCGTGTTTCACTGCTTCACCGGCACGATGGAGCAGGCGGCACCGCTGCTCAAACTCGGCCATCTCATCTCCTTCACCGGCATCGTCAGCTTCAAAAACGCCGGAGTCATAGCCGAAGCGGCCCGTGTGGCTCCTGCGGACGGCTACATGATCGAAACCGACGCGCCCTACCTCGCGCCCGTGCCACATCGTGGCAAACGCTGCGAACCGGCCTATGTCGCGGACACGGCGAGTGCCATTGCAGCACTGCGAGGCGAATCGATTGAGCAGGTGGCGGCGAATACGACCCGCAACGCGCTCGCCTTCTTCCGTGGCTGGGATTGATCTCCGCCGAAAGCATTTCAGACTCACCCACGTTCACTGCCACCACCATGAAACTGACCGCCCTCCTCGCATCCACGCTTGTTGCTGCCACGCTCGGCAGCGCCGCTGAATTCACCGTCGAAAAAACCGCCACCGGAGGCGCTATCGTGAAGGTGGATGGCCAAGTCTTTGCCGAATACGTCGTCGATCAGGCCAACAAGCCCTACCTCTGGCCGATTTACGGCCCCACGGGCAAATCCATGACCCGCTCGTATCCGATGAAGAATGTGGAAGGAGAAAAGCAGGATCACCCCCATCATCGCGGCCTGAATTTCGGCCATGAAAGCATCGGTGGCTACGACACCTGGGCAGAAGCGGCCACTTTTGGCAACAGCCCGAAGACCAACGAGCGCGTGAAACATCTCGGTGCCATCAAGCACCGTGAGTTCAAAGAACTGAAAGGCGGTCAGAGCGGCGTGATCTACGCCCTATCCGATTACGTCGATGCTGAGGGCAAGGTCGTCATCACCGAAGAGCGCTCGCTGACCTTTCATGCGAATGGCGAAGCCCGCATGATCGACGTGGACATCGATCTGGTCGCCTCTCAAGGCACGGTGACGGTGGATGACAAAAAAGACGCAGGTCTAAGCATTCGCGTGCCTCACAGCATGTCGGTCGATGCCAAGCAAGGTGGCAAGATCATCAACAGCGAAGGCCACCAGGATGCCGATAGCTGGGGCAAACGCGCCCAATGGTGTGACTTCCACGGCCCCGTCGAAGGCGAGCACCTCGGCATCGCCATGCTGAATCATCCCAGCAGCTTCCGTCACCCTACCCCATGGCATGCCCGCACTTACGGCCTATTCACCGCCAATCCCTTCGGTCTCTCCCAGCTCAAGCTCCAAACTGAAAGCGGCGCACTGGAATTGAAGGTAGGCGAGCGCATCAAGCTCCGCCATCGCTTCATCTTCCACAAAGGCGACGAAAAAGCCGGGAAGATCGCCGAGGCCTATGAAGCCTACGCGAAAGAGACACGCTAAGGCCGCCGAGCCCTAGCGGGCCGCGCCGAGTTTCACGACCTCCAGCTTCTTTCCCACCTTCGGGCGGTGCAGCTCCCGGTCATCGGTGTTGGCTGGCAGCATCGCGTCCTCACCAGTTTTGAACGAGCGCATGAATCTCGTGCGCTCCGTCGTAGTTGTTGGTGAGCTTCGTGCGATCACCCACGGGTAGGCAAATCCCAGGATCAATCGAAAGACAGGCTTCATGATTGGAAACAGCCGTGGCTGGATTGAACAGCGACTCTCCCATTAAAGCCCGACTGCTGTCACGCCGTGAGATGACTTTTCACCACGGCCATGCTGGCGGCAAATTTGCCCATCACCACATCACGGGCCTTTTCGGCCTTTGCCTTCGATCCGGCGGGATCTTTGGCCATGGCCAGCACGGCGGCGGCCACCTTTTGCAGTTCCGCTTCTTGATCGAGGTCAAACAGCCAGTCGCTCAGGCCGATGTCGCGCCACATGTAACCCTTGCTCGTTTGCTCGGCCCAGCGGCAAACTATGGCAGGAATGCCACTGCCGATGCACATGATCGGGCTGTGCATCTCGTGACCGAATAGGCCAGCGCTGCGGCGGTAGGTGCTGGCAGCCTCATCGGTAAGCCAGTAGTTCTCACGCCAGACGACGCGGGACTTCAAATCCTCTGGCAGCTTGTCGTAGAGCATCTCCTTGTTCACAGCCATCTGCGTTTTGTCCTCGGGGCAGAGTAAAATCTTGAGGTCGGTCTGCAGGAGCACACTCATGATCGCATCGCGCAGCGGTTTGCAATCATGCTCCTTCATCGCTTCGTTGCGGGCGTGTTTGGTTTCGTCCTTCGCCGCCTTCTTTTCGGGAATCGTCCAGTAGGGCGTGAAGCGCAAACGAGGGATGCAGCAGAGGAATTTGCCTTCCTCGAGGCCGTGCGCCTTCAGGAACGCCTCCGCCTTCGCATCGTCCTTCAAATCGACCGCAAAGGCACCGTCGGGGCCGTATTCCATGTGCGGACAGGTGCATCCTTTGCTTTTCGCGAGTTCGAGCGACACCGAATCGCGGAAATACACAAACTTCGCGCCATTGAACACGTCGATCGTCGATAGGATGGATTGGTCCGACGAAGGCTTCGTGGATGTCGATCCCTGCGAAGAAAACGTGATTCCATACACGCCGTAGGGCTTGCCAGTGGCCTTGCGCCACTTCACCACATCGTTTTGCGCCACCAGCGACGGCCCGGAGCCATGCAGCAGGAAGTCGCACTCCTCGAAGGACTTCTTCACTTCCTCGCCACGAATGATCTTCACCTTCGGAAAACGTGCGTTCAGCATCTCCTCGACGCCATTGTCCAGCTTGCTCGGCCACAACCGCACTTCGACCTCTGGCAGATGCTTTTCCAGAAGGGCCAGCACACCCGGCGTGTGTGCGATGTCGCCGATGTTCACCGTCTGCCACGACGAGCGGAGGATCAGCCGCTTGGGCTTCTCCGCGGCGATGGCGGAGATGAAAGGGAGGGCGGCAGCGGAGCGGATGAAGTGGCGGCGGTTCATGGTGGATGGTTTTAAAGCGGTGGGCATGCCCTCTGCAACTCCTCAAAAAAGGCACTGATAAGCGCATTGCATGCGGCATCATACGGCACACCAGTCCTCCCATGAACATCCGCCACCTCTTCAGCCTGATCTGCCTCCTCCTAGCTTCTTGCGCCACACCGCCTGACCCGGAAACGAAACCGATGGGTGAGAACGTGCTGAGCAAAAAAGAAATCAAGGCCGCAAAATCCGGCCCGGTGGATTTTGTGGCGCATGTGAAGCCGGTGCTGGAACGCAAATGTGTCATGTGCCACAACCGCCAGGCGCTGCCAGGTCACATGAGCCTCGAAAATCGCGCTCAGGCGATGCGCTCTGGAGCACTGGGTGCCTACATCGTGCCCGGCCAGCCTGAAAGCAGCCTGCTCATCGCCAATGTCCACTCCGCGCATCAAAACATCAGCGTCATGCCCGCCGTGGGCGAGCGCCTGACACAGGATGAATATGCGATCCTCACGAAATGGGTCAAAGAAGGCGCGAACTGGCCTGCGGGCGCAGCGGGAACGCTAGAGATCGTGCGGTGATCAGTCGGCCGGGATTCTGAGGATCGCTCACACGCTCTGCCACAAGCTTACTTGAGTTCACTTCGCGGGCGTCCACTGCGCGGCGTCGATGA
Organism: Verrucomicrobiaceae bacterium; assembly: GCA_021298725.1. Lineage (GTDB taxonomy): Bacteria > Verrucomicrobiota > Verrucomicrobiia > Verrucomicrobiales > Verrucomicrobiaceae > Prosthecobacter. The sequence goes on from JAJTDU010000262.1 coordinate 3,766, forward strand.
TGACATGGCCGGTGGTGCCTTCGTTGCGAATTTCGAGCCAGCCGGTTTTGCCGGCTTCGAAGCGGAAGGTGCCCAGCGGGAGCAGGTTGTGCTTTTCGGTGGGTTTGGTCTTCTGATTCACGATGACCGGGTGAAACGGGCCTTTTGCTCGCCTTTGAGGCTATCGCTGTCGTGACGGTAGCCTTGGCCGACGAAACCGGGCGTAGTGTGGCCTTCGGAGCTGAAACCGGTCAGATCGGCCTCGCTGTCATCGACGACGATGCCGCCGAGTTGTTCCTTGGTGAATGCGACGTGCTCCGGCACAGGCGGGGACTCGAAATCGAGCATCTGGCCATCGGCGAGGAGCTTTTCTTTGAGCTTGGCGTAGTCGAGCTTTTGCAGATCGACGTTTGCATCAATGGCGAGCACCGCAGCGGTGGCGGCGCTTTGACCCATGACCATGAAGACGGGCTCCATGCGGATGCTGCCATACGAGATGTGGCTGGCGCTGAGACACACGGGCACGAGCAGGTTCGTGCATTGCTCCGCCTTTGGCGTGATGCTACGGTAGCTGATCGGATACGGACGCACGCCGATCTGGATATCGCCCTCATTGCGGGCAAAGCCTTCCGCTGTGACGTAGCGCTGCGTGTGGTGGCTATCCATGTTGTAGGCCCCCATGCCGACGCTGTCTTCGACGATGACGCGGCGTTTGCAGTTCTGCTCGCTCATGACGTAGCCACCGATCAGGCGGCGGGCCTCGCGCACATACATCTGGCGCGGCCAGTGGCCGTTGTCGGTGAATTCATCCTTCGCCAGGCCCCACTGCGAGTAGTAAGCGCGGATTTTCTCCGGCACACGCGGATGATTCGCCAGCGTCCACAGGAGGCCCTTTTGATAATCCTCATGCGCTTTCCAAATCTTCGCCCGCGTGGCGTAATCGGCATCTGGGTAGTCGTAGTTCATGCCGATCATGTCGGTGCTGAAGGCGAAGTTGTTGTTCGTATCCGTCTTGCGGTTCGGCATCGGCGTGGGTGCCCAAGGGTGGCGCGGATCACCGGCCTCGCAGTTGCGCAGAAGCAGTTCGAACTGCTTTTCGTCGTAGCCTTCGGGCTTGGCAAAGGGGACGCGGTTGGAATCGTCGTCCGTGTTGCACATGCGGAAGTTGTAGGCCTGGATGCGGTGGTCGCCATCGCCATCCTTGCCCTCCGGCATCGGTGTGACACCCCAAACGAGTCCGCTGCTCGGATCGCCTGGCTTTACATAGGGATCGACGTTCTTGACGAACTGATGATGCTTTGCGCCAGCCAACTGAAGGCCGTTGATGGTCTCGCCGTAGAGCGAATTCGCCTCGCGACCGACGTGGTAGCTCACACCCGCCTTCGCCATGAGATCCCCCTCGTAGCTGGCGTCGATGAACATTGTGCCCTCGAACTCCTTGCCGCTCTCCATGATGATCTTGTTGATGCGTGTGCCGTTTTTGGCCACGCCTTTCTTCAAATCGAGCCGTTCACCGAACACGACCGTCACCTTGTCCTTCACCTTCGCCAGCATGGCGTCGTAGATCTCCGTCGCGGCATGCGGTTCGAAGGTCCACATGGTGGTTTCGGTGCTGGAGTTGCCGTGCGGGCGCTTGGCGTAGTATTGCTCGCGAGTCTGCTGCTTCCACTTCGCGGGATCAGCGTAGTAGGTGAAGACGTTGGCATAAAACTCACGCGAGATGCCGCCGATGGCTTTTTTGTTGCCAATGTCCGTCGCCCCGAGTCCGCCAGTGGTCAGGCCGCCGAGAAACTTCGTTGGTTCGATCAAAATCGCCGTTTTGCCCATGCGAGCTGTCTGAATGGCCGCCGCGACACCACCCGACGTGCCTCCGTAAATGACCACATCGGGCGCTGCGAAGGTTGGAGCAGCGAATAGGACAAGAAGGAGGGTTGGCAGGAGCTTCATGGTTCGCGCACCCCAGCGCAGAAGGGGCTGTTTTGCAACTCTGAGGATGGTTTGAGCCGTGCGATGAAAAAAGAATCGAATAGCCATCAAACGGCGGCGTCAGAATGCGGGTCATCCATTCTATCCCTCCATGAAAACCAACCTCAAGCGTTCGCTCACCCTCGGCACTGTGCTTCTGTCTTTTGTTCTGACCTCCTGCGCTGATCCTTATGGCTATGGATACGGTCCGTGCTACGGCCCTGGTGGTTACGGTCGTCCACCTGCGCAAGGCGCGGTCACGGGTGCGCTGCTCGGCGCGGCGGCGGGTGGCATCATCGGCAATCAAAGTCGTCGCGGACTCGAAGGCGCGGCGATCGGCGGTCTGCTCGGTGCCTTTGCCGGTGGCGCGATCCAAAACAGCCGCCAGCAGCGCCAATACAGCACATACCATCAGCCGAACTGCAACCCGGGCTACAATCAAGGATTCAACCAAGGCTACGGCCATGATCAGCCGCATTATGGCTACGGTCACCAGTCGAGCTACAGTCCTTACTCGTTCGGTAACTGGCAGTAAAATATGGTTCATAGCGGGCGTTTGAATCGCGGCGGTTTTTACCGCCGCGATTTTTTTACACCCTTTATGTCCGCCAACGCCGCTGCTTCCGACTCCGCTTATCCGTCGCCAGGTCCCTCCACCGCACGCTGGTGGCAAAATGAAGACTGGCTGGCTGTTTTGGCCGCTCTGCCGATTCTGATCGCGGTGGCGAAGGGTTGGAGCCCGAAAATGCCATCACTGGCCTGGACCGGGGCGGCAGATGCGGCAAAGGCGTTTTCAGCGGACAACCTGGCGCTCAGCGGTGTGCTGCTGGCGATGTTTCTCGGCATCTCGGTGCTCGCGTTGAGTGCCTCGCTCGGGAAGCGAGTGCTTTCATTCCTCGGTGGCGCGGTGGTGGTGTTTGTGCTGGCGTGGTTGTCGCAATGGATTGCCAATCATACGGGCATCAAGGCCTGGGGCCTTGAATACGTCGTGTTCGCACTGGGTTTGGGCATGCTGTGGAGTCACACGCTGCCAGTGCCGGAATGGCTGCGCGAAGCGGTGCGCACAGAATTTTTCATCAAGGTGGGCATCGTGCTGCTCGGCGCCTCGATTCTGCTGCAAGAGATGATGAAGGCGGGACTGCCAGGTTTGATTCAAGGCGCCTTGGTTATTCCGGTGGTTTGGTATGCGTGCTTCTTCATCGCCCGGAAGCTGAAGGTGGATGATGAGTTTGGCGTGATGCTTTCGACGGCGGTGTCGATCTGCGGTGTGTCGGCGGCCATCGCGGCCTGCGGGGCGATCCAAGGCGACCGGAAGAAGCTGTCGTATGTGACCTCCATCGTGCTGCTCTGTGCGGTG